>NZ_BRYH01000056.1:0-1285 GCF_054772055.1 Lacrimispora brassicae
TGACGCGTACCGAACACAAGTAGGGAAGTCTTCGTAGGGGCTGTCAAGAAAAGCCGCTATTGTGTGATATGTGCCCGTACCGTAAACCGACACAGGTGGATGAGGAGAGAATCCTAAGGCCGGCGGGAGAAGCATTGTTAAGGAACTCGGCAAAATGACCCCGTAACTTCGGGATAAGGGGTGCCTGGGAAACCAGGCCGCAGAGAATAGGCTCAAGCAACTGTTTAGCAAAAACACAGGTCTATGCAAAACCGAAAGGTGAGGTATATGGGCTGACGCCTGCCCGGTGCTGGAAGGTTACGAGGAGGGGTTAGCGGCAACGCGAAGCTCTGAATTTAAGCCCCAGTAAACGGCGGCCGTAACTATAACGGTCCTAAGGTAGCGAAATTCCTTGTCGGGTAAGTTCCGACCCGCACGAAAGGCGTAATGATTTGAGCGCTGTCTCGACAATGCACCCGGTGAAATTGAAATACCAGTGAAGATGCTGGTTACCTGCGCCAGGACGGAAAGACCCCATGGAGCTTTACTCCAGCTTGATACTGGGATTCGGTACTGCATGTACAGGATAGGTGGGAGGCAGAGAAGATAGGACGCCAGTCTTATCAGAGCCAATGTTGGGATACCACCCTTGCGGTATTGGATTTCTAACCTGCAGCCATAACCTGGCTGGGGGACAATGTCAGGCGGGGAGTTTGACTGGGGCGGTCGCCTCCGAAAGGGTATCGGAGGCGCTCAAAGGTTCCCTCAGAATGGACGGAAACCATTCGAAGAGTGCAAAGGCATAAGGGAGCTTGACTGCGACACCGACGGGTGGAGCAGGTAGGAAACTAGGACTTAGTGATCCGGTGGTATAAAGTGGGATTGCCATCGCTCAACGGATAAAAGCTACCCTGGGGATAACAGGCTTATCACTCCCAAGAGTTCACATCGACGGAGTGGTTTGGCACCTCGATGTCGGCTCATCGCATCCTGGGGCTGTAGTAGGTCCCAAGGGTTGGGCTGTTCGCCCATTAAAGCGGTACGCGAGCTGGGTTCAGAACGTCGTGAGACAGTTCGGTCCCTATCCGGCGTGGGCGTAGGATATTTGAGAGGAGCTGTCCTTAGTACGAGAGGACCGGGATGGACTGACCTCTGGTGTATCTGTTGGTGATCAACACCATGGCAGAGTAGCCAAGTCGGGAAGGGATAAACGCTGAAGGCATCTAAGCGTGAAGCCCCCCTCAAGATGAGATATCCCATCGCAAGAGTAAGACCCCTTGAAGACGACGAGGTAGATAGGGCAGAG
>NZ_BRYH01000057.1:0-149197 GCF_054772055.1 Lacrimispora brassicae
TGGGCAGGAAAGAGGAAACACCCTACGGGTATACCTTTATGCCCAAAAAGCAGGGCAGGAAAGAGGAAAGTATGAGATTGGCAAGTATTGCAAGCGGAAGCAGCGGAAACTGCATTTATGTGGGTTCCGATACCACCCATATCCTGGTGGATGCCGGGATAAGCAACAAACGGATCGAACAGGGATTAAATGAAATCGGGGTAAAGGGAAGTGAGTTGACAGGAGTCGTCATTACCCATGAACACTCCGACCATACGAAAGGTCTGGGAGTTCTGGCCAGAAAGTATGGAGTTCCCATTTACGGGACAAGAAAAACCCTGGAAGAGATATCAAAGCAGAAATACCTGGGGGAATACCCCAGGGAACTATTTTGTGCCATCAGGCCTGATGTGGATTTTTGTGTGGGGGATCTGGAAGTAAAGCCCTTTTCCATTGACCACGATGCGGTGAGTCCGGTGGCTTACCGGATCCAGCACGGGCAAAAGTCTGTTGCGGTAGCCACGGATATGGGACATTACGACCAGTATATTATTGAACATCTTCAGGGACTTGATGCAGTGCTTTTAGAGTCCAACCACGATGTAAATATGTTGCAGGCAGGGCCTTATCCCTATTATTTAAAGCGCCGGATCCTGGGGGATCACGGACACCTTTCCAATGAGAATGCGGGGCGGCTTTTGTGCTGCATTCTGCATGAAAACCTAAAGAAGATTCTGCTGGGCCATTTGAGCAAGGAGAACAATTATGAGGATCTGGCTTATGAGACAGTAAGGCTTGAAATCACAGAGGGAGATAATCCGTTTAAGGCATCGGATTTTTCCATAGAGGTTGCAAAAAGGGATCAGATGTCGGAAATTATCACAGTATAATGAGCGAAAGTGAGAAGAATGTGCTTGCACATTCGGCGAAGAGTGAATATCGATCATGATTTGCAGAATCATGCTCTAATTGAAGAGGAGAAGTATTATGAACAAAACGATTATTACAGTAGTTGGAAAAGACACCGTTGGGATCATTGCAAAGATTTGTACTTATTTGGCTGACAACAAGGCGAACATACTGGATATTTCCCAGACGATTGTCCAGGACTTCTTTAATATGATGATGATCGTGGATATCAATGACGCAACAAAGCCTTTTGGGGAGCTGGCCGATGAATTGGAACGGATTGGCGATGAAATTGGCGTAAAGGTAAAGTGCCAGCGAGAGGAAATTTTCACCAGTATGCACCGCATCTGATGACGACTGAAAGGCTTAAGAAAAGGATGGGTTCCCGATATGTTGAATATGTTTGAAGTAAATGAAACCAATAAGATGATTGAACAGGAGCGGCTTGATGTGCGTACCATTACCATGGGCATCAGCCTTCTCGACTGCAGTGACGGCGACATAAAAGCAGTAAATGAAAAAATTTACAACAAGATCACAACCGTTGCAAAAAATCTTGTGGCAGTGGGAAATGAGATTGAAAGAGATTTTGGAATCCCGATTGTGAATAAAAGGATTTCTGTGACCCCTATTGCCATGGTCGGTGCCGCCGCCTGCAAAAGCCCGTCAGATTTTGTGACCATCGCTCAGACCCTTGACCGTGCGGCCAAGGAGGTAGGTGTGAACTTCATCGGCGGCTACTCCGCCCTGGTAAGCAAGGGAATGACAGCAGCGGATAAAAACCTGATCTGTTCCATACCGGAAGCTCTTGCCTGCACGGACCGTGTATGCAGCTCCGTCAATGTGGGTTCCACGAAAACAGGCATCAACATGGATGCAGTGGCTCTTATGGGAGAGATCGTAGTGGAAACGGCAAAGGCTACGGAGGATAAGGATTCTCTCGGCTGTGCCAAGCTGGTGGTATTCTGCAATGCTCCGGACGATAATCCCTTTATGGCGGGAGCATTCCATGGGGTGACGGAAGCTGAGACAATCATCAACGTGGGAGTCAGCGGTCCGGGAGTTGTTAAGACCGCCATTGAAGAAGCAAGAGGAAAGGATTTTGGAGTCCTGTGCGAAATCATTAAAAAAACTGCTTTTAAGATAACCCGTGTGGGACAGCTTGTCGCCCAGGAAGCCTCAAAAAGACTGAACGTTCCCTTTGGAATTATTGATTTATCTCTTGCACCCACTCCTGCCGTTGGTGACAGCGTGGCTGAAATCCTGGAAGAGATCGGCTTAGAGCGGGTTGGTGCTCCGGGTACAACGGCTGCCCTTGCTTTGTTAAATGATCAGGTGAAAAAGGGCGGCGTCATGGCATCTTCCTATGTAGGCGGTTTAAGCGGTGCGTTTATTCCGGTCAGCGAAGATCAGGGAATGATCGATGCGGTGGCAATGGGAGCACTGAACATAGAGAAGCTGGAGGCAATGACCTGCGTTTGTTCCGTAGGCCTTGACATGATCGCGATTCCGGGAGATACGCCGGCCACCACCATTGCAGGAATTATTGCAGACGAATCCGCCATCGGCATGGTAAACCAGAAGACTACGGCGGTCCGCTTAATCCCGGTCATTGGAAAATCAGTGGGAGATACGGTGGAATTCGGCGGCCTTTTAGGATACGCTCCTGTTATGCCGGTCAGCAGGTACTCCTGTGAGAAATTCATAACAAGAGGCGGACGGATTCCGGCGCCCATCCACAGCTTTAAGAATTAAGTGCCGGCCAAGGAAGGATGCAGTAGATGAATATTTATTTAATTCGCCATGGACGGCAAAGCAGTAAGCTTTGTAATGTTGATGTAAATTTGTCCAAGGAAGGCCTCCGCCAGTCGGCTTTGGTAGGAAAACGCCTGGCCTCCAAAGGCATTGAAGCAGTGTATTCCAGCCATTTGATCCGGGCGGTGGAGACCGCCAGGGAGGCGAACCGTTACTGGAATGCAGAACACATCATAAGACAGGAGCTTAAGGAGATTTCCTTTGGGGAAATGGAAGGCCTGGCGGATGAAGAGATTGGGGTAAGGTTCGGGGATTTTAAGAAAGAACAGGAATGTATGGAAAAGGATCTCCCCTATCCTGGAGGCGAATGCGCCGGGGATGTAATAAGGCGGGCAATGCCGGTTTTTGAGGAAATTGCAGCATGCGGCTACAAAAATGCAGCAGTCGTGACTCACGGAGGAGTGATCCGCACCGTGACCTCCGCACTGCTTCATATGGAACCGAAATATTACCGTCTTCTTGGAAACTCGCTTGAAAACTGCAGCATCACGGAATTGCGCTGGGATGAAAAAACAGGGCGTTTTTTCGTGGAACGCTTTAATGATTATGCACATCTGGAACCCTGCCCGGAGCTTTTGCGGGCAAGCTGGGTGGATGCAGAAAACTGAAAGCAGAAACACCCTGGGGTGTACTTTTATATAAAGAAGAAAGGAATTGCCTGATTTCATGGAACAAAAGGAAAAAGAAAGTTTAATTCAGACGGTCAGAGAGTTTCTTGATGAAAATTTACTTCGGATTGTGATCAGCAATCCGGTGGATAAGCAGGGCGTTTCCAAGGTAAAGGTACGCCCGCTTTTGCTAAAGGGAAGTCTGGTTTTTCAGGCGGAGGAGCTGGTGGGAAACCAGGCCTTTCATAAAAACTATTCTGCCGGAGAATGCATCAGCTATATGGCAGATTTACTGGATGGAAGGCTGCGCCAGATGGAGCTAGAATCCGGGAAAGGCCAGGTAAGAGTTCTGATAGGCAAAAAAGGGAGCTTAAGCATCAAGGTGAAACGACTGCAAAAGATTGTGGCATCTTCTCCTGTTCCCCAGCATAACAGGCAGAAGACTTATATTTTAAAAGAAGGGACAGCCGTTCCGTTTCTGGTTGATTTAGGCGTCATGACGGAGGAAGGGAAGGTCATCGCTTCCAAGTATGACAAGTTTCGGCAGATCAACCGGTTTTTGGAGTTTATTGAGGACATTCTTCCCAGGCTCCATAAGAACAGAGAGAATGTGATCATTGATTTTGGATGCGGAAAGTCCTATCTGACTTTTGCTATGTATTATTATCTTCATGAGCTAAAGGAGTATCCCATCCGAATTATCGGGCTGGACCTAAAGCAGACGGTCATTGATGACTGCAACCGCTTGGGGGAACGGTATGGATATAATAAATTGAAATTTTATCATGGGGATATCGCTTCCTATGAGGGAGTGGATCATGTAGACATGGTGGTGACCCTTCATGCCTGTGATACCGCTACGGATTATGCCCTGGCAAAGGCAGTCCGCTGGGGAGCCTCTGTCATTTTGTCTGTTCCCTGCTGCCAGCATGAGCTGAATAAAACCATGGATCAAGAGCTTATGGCTCCTGTATTTCAATATGGACTCATCCGGGAACGGATGGCTGCCCTTTATACCGATGCCCTCAGGGCGGAAATTTTGGAAAACCAGGGATACCGCACCCAGATCCTGGAATTCATCGATATGGAGCATACCCCAAAGAATATCCTGATCCGGGCAGTAAAGCAGGGCGAAAAGAAGGAAAACCGAAAGGAGATAGAGGAGATCCTGGAATTCCTTCACGGCAAGCTGACCCTTTCGGACCTGTTGCTTTAAGAGGATACAAAATGGAAAGCAGATGGTAATTTCTGATTATATGTGGTATGATATAGAAAATTATATAAGGAGGAGCTGTCAATGCCTTTTATTAATTCTAAAGTAAACGTTCCATTATCAGAAGAAGAAAAAACAACCTTAAAGGCCAGGCTTGGACAGGCGATCAGCCTCATTCCCGGCAAATCGGAAAGCTGGCTCATGATTGGTTTTGAAGATAACTGTTGTCTTTATTTTAAAGGGAAAAATGATACAAAGATGGCTTTTGTGGAAGTGAAGATTTTTGGTCATGGATCAGAACGGGATTACGACCGGATGACTGCTGAGATCTGCAAAATCTATAAGGATGTACTTTCTATTGCCCAGGATAAAATTTATGTAAAATATGAAGAAGTAGATCACTGGGGCTGGAATGGTGGAAACTTTTAACTGCACCAGCTGATTCTTAGGTCGGGAGGAATGGCTTATGGAGCTTTGGGATGTTTACGATGAAAACAGGGTAGCCACCGGAAAAACCCATGTCAGGGGAGTTCCGCTGAACCAGGGAGAATATCATCTTGTAGCAGATGTATGGCTGGTGAAGGAGGATCAGGAAATTTTACTGACCAAGAGGCATCCGGATAAGCCCTACGGCCTTATGTGGGAATGTACCGGGGGCTCTGTTCTTGCGGGAGAAACAAGCGTGGAAGGAGCCCTTCGGGAGCTGTCCGAAGAGGTGGGTGTCCGGGCGGAAAAAGAGCAGCTCCTTCTGATCCATTCCATCCGTCAGAAAGAGCGTTTTGTAGATACCTATATCACCAGGCAAAAGATCACCATAAAAGATATAACCATTCAGAAGGAAGAAGTGGTAGATGCCAGATTCGTCACATTTGAAAAGCTCCTTGAAATGTGGAAACAAGGGATCGTAGTTCCCAAATCCCGGTTTCTTCTATATAAAGACAGGATCCGGGAATTCCTTCAGCCGTCGTCATAGGATGACGACGGATTGGGTGAACTCATTTTTCATTTTTATATGATATTTCTCCTGCACAATGGTCTGGTAGATGTGAGAACAGTAAAAATCCTGTCTGAGCATGGACCAGGCTGTGCCGGAAAGAATGAGCCTGGCATCGGCAGTTTTTGTAATGAGAGGGATGTTCCCTCTCTTTTTTATTTCTCCCATAAGCCCTGCGGAGGTTTTCTTAAAGCCTAAAACCCGGGCATATGGAGCGTAACCTGCATTCCGTCCCAAAGCGGCCTGATGGGAAGTGATTCCTAAAGCGATATGGAGAAGGGCACGGCTGATCCGGGTATAGGTATACTGTCTTGTCTTTAACTGGCTGATCCTTTCTTCAAAAGGAAGGAAATCCGTAAGCTGCTTTAAAAGCCTTGCCCCCAGTTCTTCTGAAACATCGGCATACTTATGGAAGGGAATTCCCTCATAGTCCAGCTTCAGCAGGGAGGTATTTAACAGGGCGCTGAGATCCTCAGGAAACACAGGATAGCCTTGAGACATCATCTGCTTTACAGGATCCGGTATCTGCATCAGGGAAGGCTCTGTCTGCTTTAGGATATCCGGGTTTTCGTGAAGGGCTTTCCGGATCCCGGTGGCAGAGCTGAAATGTTCTGAAATCAGGCTGGTATCGTGATAGCCGCATCCTTTCCTGGAAAGGGTGACAGGGACCATCGGGCTTTTCTGCCGGTAAAGAGCCTTGCAATATTCAATCCCTAAAATGTTGTTTGGAGATGCCAGGATGGAAGCGTCTTCATTTTTTAAGATCCCGCAGGAAATCAGGGCCTGGTTTCTGGCTTCCGGAAAGGTGGCGCCCTTTTTCAGCTCTCTGCGCAGCTCCTTCGTATAAACAGGGGGTTCCGTGGCTAAAATAGAAGCAATACCGGAAAGTTTTTCCACATCTGCGCATTCGCTTCCAAAGCAGACAGAGCCCACCACTCCCAGATTGTTTAGGAGGGCAATTCCGCAGGCGGCAAAATCCTCTGCGCTGCTGGAGGCAAAGACGGAGGGGATCTCTATCACAAGGTCGGCTCCGCAGGACAATGCCATGGCTGTCCTGGTATATTTATCATAGATGGCAGGTGCTCCTCTTTGGACAAAATCCCCGCTCATGACAGCGATGCAATAGTCCGCCTGAGTCATTTCCCTGGCCTTTTTAATGTGGTAGGCATGTCCATTGTGGAAGGGGTTGTATTCGGCGATAATGCCAACCGCAAGAGAATTTTTGTTCTTCACCATAAAAACGTCCTTTTTCTTTTTTTTATACTCTATTATGCTATTGTTTCGCAAAAAATGCAAATTATTTTAGCACAAGACTTGAAAAATTTAACGAATACACATAGAATAGAGTGAGAATCGATGAAAAACATTGATTACAAGAACAGGAGAATAGATTGGTATGAAGTTTATCGTTGAAACATCAGCTCGTCATGTACATTTATCTCAGGAACATCTTGAGATTTTGTTTGGAAAGGGCTATGAGTTAACAAAGAAAAAATATTTATCCCAGCCGGGCCAGTATGCCTGTGAGGAGAGAGTAACTGTTGTAGGTTCTAAAAGCGAGTTTAACGGTATTTCCATTTTAGGACCAGTCAGAAAAGCGACTCAGATAGAACTCTCTATGACCGATGCCCGTTCCATTGGAATTGCTGCGCCTTTGAGAGAATCCGGCGCCGTTGCCGGGAGCGGTGCATGCAAGATCATTGGACCTGTGGGTGAAATCGAAATAGCAGAGGGCGTGATTGTTGCGAAGCGTCATATCCATGCAACTCCTGCAGAAGCAGAAAAACTTGGTGTTAAGGATGGTGAAATCGTTTCTGTAAAAGTTGGCACGGACGGAAGAAGCCTTATTTTCGGAGATGTGGTTGTGCGTGTCAATGAAAATTATGCTTTGGCCATGCACATTGATACAGATGAATCCAACGCAGCAGGCTGCGGCAGAGAACAGTACGGCGAAATTATAAAATAAATAAAGGAGAATTATAAAATATGAAAATTTTAGTTATTAACTGCGGAAGCTCTTCCTTAAAGTATCAGTTGATCGATATGGAGAATGAGGGAGTCTTGGCAATAGGCTTATGCGAGAGAATCGGCATTAATGGTTCCAAACTGTCTCACAAGGCAGAAGGAAAAGAAGGAATGGCAGTAGAAAAAGAGATGCCAAACCATACTGTAGCGATCAAGCTGGTTATGGATGCATTGCTTGATCCGACATACGGTGTAATTAAGGATACCAGTGAAATTTCTGCAGTAGGACACCGGGTTCTCCATGCCGGCACGATTTACAGCGATTCCATCGTAGTGAATGACGATGTGAAAAAGGTTATTCGTGACTGTTTTGATTTAGGACCTTTGCATAATCCGGCAAACCTGGTGGGAATCGAAGCTTGTGAAGAAGCAGTACCGGGCGTTCCTAATGTAGCCGTATTTGATACTTCTTTCGGTATGGGTATGCCTGAAAAAGCTTCTATGTATGCAATTCCTCATGAATACTTTGAAAAATACAGCATTCGCCGTTACGGCTTCCATGGGACAAGCCATAAATTTGTATCCAATGAGGCTTTAAGCTACTGCGGTCTGGATCCGGAAAACGGCAAGGTAATCGTTTGCCATTTGGGAAATGGCGCCAGCATTTCTGCCTCCATCGGCGGCAAGTGTGTGGACACCAGTATGGGTCTTACACCATTAGAGGGCCTTATCATGGGAACCAGAAGCGGTGATATTGATCCTGCTGTTGTTCAGTTTATCTGCAATAAAGAAGGCAAGAGTGTTAATGAGGTATTGGATATTTTAAATAAGAAGTCCGGTATTCTGGGTATGTCCGGCGGCATTTCCAGTGATTTCCGGGATGTACAGAAGGCACAGGGAGAAGGAAACCACCTGGCTGATGTTGCCATCCAGGCCTTTGTTTACCGCGTAGCAAAATACATCGGCGCTTATACAGCAGCAATGAACGGCGTTGACGCCATCGTATTTACTGCAGGTGTTGGCGAAAACGACAAGCCTATCAGAGGCGCTGTTTGTGAATACTTAGGTTACCTTGGTATTTCCATTGATGGGGAAATCAATAAGGCAAGAGGAAAACGTGTCATGATATCAACACCGGATTCCAAGGTAAAGGTATGTGTCATTCCTACCAATGAAGAGCTGGCTATCGCAAGAGAGACAAGGGCTCTGGTATAATTCGGGTAAAACGGTACATGATGTTGTGTATGGGTTACAGTTCAGCCATACCATTCATAATTCAGCGGTCCCAGAAACATGAGTATCATTTGTGCTTAGTGAACAAGCTTCCACGTACAAATCCACAAATGGTTCTGCATGGCTGAACTGTTACTTCAAATATGGAAATATTTGTTGACAAATGATGCACCCATATGTATAATAACATAGGTGCGTATTAGGAGACTAGTATGCTTATTAATTTAACTGAGTTGTTTGCCCTGGAAGGGAAAGAGAAAACTTATACGCCTGATCTTGAAATGAAGGTCTATCACGGGCCAAACGGTGATTATGAAGTGGCGGATGCAGAACCTGTGCTGCTGCGGATTATAAATCTGGGAGACAAAAAGCTGGAAGTGGAAGGAAAGGCGAAATTAGCTTTGATCATTCCATGTGACCGCTGCTTGGATCCGGTGCGTGTTGACCTGGATTTTGATGTAATCCGTACGATTGATTTAAGTGAAACGGATACGGGATTCGTAGAAGATTTCGAAGAACAACCATTTGTTAACGGTTATAATCTGGATGTAGACCAGTTGGTTTGTGATGAACTCATACTGAACCTGCCTATGAAAGTTCTCTGCAGTGAAAACTGCAAGGGGATTTGTAATAGATGTGGAACAAATTTCAATCACGAGACTTGTGACTGCAATATTAGGTCTGCAGACCCTAGAATGGCAGTCATCCAGGATATTTTTAAACAGTTTAAGGAGGTGTAACCATGTCTATTTGTCCAAAGAACAAATCATCTAAAGGAAGAAGAGACAAACGTAGAGCAAACTGGAAGATGAGCGCTCCAAACTTAGTGAAGTGCAGCAAGTGCGGTGCACTTATGATGCCTCACAGAGTATGCAAGGCTTGCGGTTCTTACAACAAGAAAGAAATCATTTCTGTTGATTAATCTTTTTGAAAGAGAATAAGCTGTAAAAGCTGGTAAAAACAAGGCTTCCCGGAGTTCCGGGCGGCCTTGTTTTTTTGGCGTTTTTTATTTTTTGAAAGAGTTTTTATGGAAGGCGTGGAAAAACGAACATTTTCCGGTTAACTGAATTCGCCATAGTTCGTCTTGATACTACAAGACTTCCTGGATATATTATTATGTCCATCGTTGTGGCAGTAGTAGGCACTATTTTCTGCTTTCATTAAAAAGTATCAATTGTCATTGTAAAAAATGATAAAAAAAGCTTTACATCCGCCGCGCAATATGTTAATATGCATATGTAACCGGTTACATAAAGGAGATTTGACATGAACATACGGGATATTGCCAAAAAAGTAGGTGTTTCTTCTGCGACCGTGTCCAGAGTAATTAATCAGTCTGGATATGTAAAGGACGAAACCAAGCAGAAAGTTTTAGCAGCGATTGAAGAAGCGGATTTCGTACCTAATGCCATAGCAAGAAGTCTAAGTACCCGTGACTCTTCCAGTATCGGAGTTATTGTTCCGGATATAGCCAATGAATTTTTTTCCAGCGTCATAAGCGGAATGGGAGAGATAGCGGCAAATAACCAGTATAACATTGTTTTGTTTGATACAAGTGAAATGCAGGAAAGAGAGCATCTGTACCTTCAGATGGCAGAGGGCCAAAGACTTTCCGGTTTAATTATAACCCCGGTTTCTGAGCTTGATATGGTGACCCGGGATAAACTGATACAATTTGAAAATAAGGGCATTCCAGTGGTTTTAGTTGACCGTAATATTAAAAATTCCACTTTGGATGGGGTTTTTGTAGAAAATGCTGCCGCTGCTTATAAAGGAGTGGAATCGTTGATCCAGGCCGGTCACCGTAAGATTGCAATCATTACAGGTCCCAGCACTTCTATGCCGGGGAAGGACCGGTTAAAGGGATACAAGGCAGCCCTAAAGGATTATAAGATTGAGCTTAAGGAAGAGTATATTGTATCCGGAGATTTCAAGATCATCAAGGCATATGAACGGACAAAAGAATTGCTGGAGCTTCCGGATCCTCCGACTGCAATTTTTGCCTCCAATAACCAGACCAGTCTGGGAGTGCTTAAGTATCTCACAGAACATAAACTTAAAATGGGCAGGGACATATCAATGGTAGGCTTTGACCAGATCGAGTCCCTTAAAATAATTGATTACAGGTTATCTACTATCGAGCGTGATGCAAAGAGACAGGGACATGAAGCAATGGCAATGCTCATTGACAAGCTGTCTCATAAGGAGAGTAAAAGCTCCGGCAGAAAAATCTTTGTTCCGTATCAGGTAGTGCTTCGCGGGTCAGAGTTAATAAAATAGGCTGCAGTTAGCAGTTTATTTTTACCCCGGGTATGTAACCGGTTACATACCCGGAAAAATAGATAATAAGAAAAAGAGGAGAAGAAAATGGACATTAAAAAAATGGTAGATCACACGATGCTGAAGGCAGATGCTACATCAGATACAATCAGGAGATACTGTTCAGAAGCAAAAGAATATGGATTTGCATCGGTGTGCGTGAATACATGTCAGGTACCTCTCGCTGCAGAGGAATTAAAAGGCAGCGGCGTAGCTGTTTGCTGTGTGGTGGGATTTCCTTTGGGAGCGATGCTGACTTCTGCAAAGGCCTTTGAAGCCTCCGAAGCAGTGAAGGCAGGGGCGGAAGAAGTGGATATGGTAATGAATATCGGCGCCATGAAGGACAAGAATTATGATATGGTGCGTGACGATATAAAAGCAGTTGTGGAGGCTTCCCAAGGTAAGGTTGTTAAAGTTATTTTAGAGAACTGCCTTTTAACAAAAGAGGAAATCAAAATGGCCTGTGAGATTTCTGTAGAAGCCGGAGCTGATTTCGTAAAAACATCCACAGGTTTTAGTACAGGCGGTGCTGTAACCGAGGATGTGGCACTTATGAAGCAGACAGTAGGGGACCGGGCAAAAGTAAAGGCAAGCGGAGGGATCCGCACACCGGAAGAGGCTCAGGCCATGATAGAAGCCGGAGCAGACCGGATTGGGGCAGGGAATGGAATCGCCTTGTTATAAGGAGAGGAGAGAAAGGTCATGGGAAAAAAAGTAACAGTTTTTGGAAGCTTTGTAGTGGACCTGATGGGAAGATGTCCTCATCTTCCGGTTCCTGGAGAAACCGTTAAAGGAAGTGTTTTTAAAATGGGTCCGGGCGGCAAGGGATTCAATCAGGGGGTGGCCGCCCATAAGGCGGGAGCCGATGTGACCATGGTAACGAAACTTGGAGAGGATGCATTTGCAGATGTGGCCTTAAGTACCATGAAGAAGCTGGGAATGGATACCGGACGGATATTCAGCACCTCCCAGACAGAGACCGGCAGTGCACTGATCATGGTGGATGAAAACACCAGCCAGAATGAGATTGTTGTCATTTTGGGCGCCTGTGACACGATTACAGACGAAGAAGTTGAATCCATTTCAGACCTGCTGGATCAATCGGAATTTTTGCTGACACAGTTGGAAACTAATCTTTCTTCCGTGGAAAAAGTCATTGATATTGCATATGAAAAAGGCGTAAAGATCATTTTAAATACTGCTCCGGTACAGCCGGTCAGTGACAGCATATTAAGTAAGGTGGATTTAATCACGCCCAATGAGGTAGAAGCTGAAATATTAACCGGGATACCGGTAGATGGGGAAGAAAATGCAGGAAGAGCTGCAGACTTCTTTTTTGAAAAGGGAGTTAAAAATGTACTGATTACCATGGGGGGAAAAGGGGTTTACTTAGCAACTCCTGAGAAGAGGGGCATCATTCCCGCATACCGGGTCAACGCAGTTGATACAACAGGTGCGGGGGATGCATTTAATGGCGGCCTGGTGGCAGCCCTGGCAGAGGGAAAGGATTTATGGGAGGCAGCAGCCTTTGCCAATGCATTAGCAGCTATTTCGGTACAGCGAATCGGAACGACACCGGCCATGCCTGACCGGGAAGAAATTGACTCATTTATCAGAGAGCAGGAGAAGGAGGAACGGTCATGTTAAAAACAGGAATTTTGCACCCTCAATTGGCAAGGGTCATGGCAGAGCTCAGGCATATGGATATGCTGGTAATCGGTGATGCCGGGCTTCCTATTCCAAAGGGAGTGGAGCGGATAGACTTAGGCTGGAAGCCGGGAAACCCTTCTTATCTGGAGGTATTGGAAGAAATAGAAAAGTATATGGTAACGGAAAAGGCCATATTTGCAGAAGAGGCCCTTGACGTAAGTCCAGGACTTCATGAGAAGGCACTGGCTCTCTTGCCGGAAGGAATCCCGGTGGAGTATGTTCCCCATAAGGAATTAAAAAAGATCACGGAAGGGGCCAAGGCGATCATCCTGACAGGCGAATTTACAGGATATACTAACGTAGTACTGGTCTCAGGCTGCGCATATTGACCGGAAGTAAAGGGGAAATGGTGAAATCATATGGGAGGAAGGTTAATTTTAAAACTGGAATCAATCGTAAAGACGTTTCCAGGTGTCAAAGCTCTTGACGGGGTCCATCTGGAGATTTTTGAGGGTGAAGTCCATGCCTTGTGCGGAGAAAACGGGGCAGGGAAATCCACCTTGATGAAAATAATTGCAGGAGCCCAGCCTTATACTTCCGGCGCCATGTATCTGGCTGAGAAAGAGGTAGTGTTCCATTCTGCCAAGGATGCGGAAAAACATGGAATCGCCATGATCTATCAGGAATTTAATATGGTTCCGGAATTGTCGGTGGCAGAAAACATGTATCTTGGAAGACTTCCTGTGAATCAGTTTGGGAAAGTGGACTGGAACAGGCTGTATCGGGATGCACAGGAAAATCTGAATCATCTGGGTTTAAAGTTCAGTGCAAGGACCAAGGTCCGGAACTTATCTGTGGCAGAGGCTCAGATGACAGAAATTGCCAAGTGCCTGACCATCGGGGCAAAAATCATTATTATGGATGAGCCTACTGCAGCGCTGGCGGAAGAGGAAATCCAAATCCTCTTCCGGACGATTGAGGAACTGAAGAAAAAGGGAATTGCGATCGTTTACATTTCCCACCGCATGGATGAGATTTTTCAGATTTCAGACCGTCTTACGGTTTTCCGTGATGGAAAATTTGTCGCATCAAAACTCATTGGTGAGACGGACTATGATGATGTGGTATCCATGATGGTGGGACGGAATGTATCCAATCTGTACCCGGTAAGGGATTACAAGCCTCAGGAAGTGGTATTTGAAGCCAGGAAAGTAAACAGCCGCGGGGTCCATGACGTCAGCTTAAAGCTTCATAAAGGGGAAATTTTAGGGATTACAGGTCTTTTGGGTGCAGGTACCATAGAACTCTCCAAGCTGATTTATGGCGCTATGCCAATGGACAGCGGAGAAATTTACGTACATGGTGAAAAAAAGAATTGTTCTTCTCCAAGAAAAGCATTAGAAGCAGGAATTGGATTTGTTTCAGATGACAGGAAGCAGGAGGGGCTGGTTTTAATAAGAAGCATCAAAGAAAATATTTCCCTGTCCTCTTTAAAAAAGCTGTCAAAAGGATTCCGGCTGGATAACAGGCTGGAAATGGAACGTGTAAAGGAACAGGTTAAGGCGTTGAATATTAAAGTCAGCTCTGCGCAGCAGCTTGCCGGAAAGTTAAGCGGCGGGAACCAGCAGAAAATAGTGTTTGCAAAGGTACTGTTAGCAGATTCTGATATTCTGATTTTAGATGAACCCACACGGGGAGTAGATGTGGGGGCCAAGGCAGAAATCTATACCATTATGAACAAGCTGACAGAGGCCGGCAAGAGTATCCTGGTAATTTCCACGGATCTGCCGGAGTTGATTGGAGTCAGTGACCGTGTCATTGTCATGCGGGAAGGACGAACGGTATTAGAAATCTCCAAACAGGAAATGAATCAGGAAAAAATATTAGCGCATGCATCTGGAGGGGTAAGCGAAAATGAATCAGGAAACTAAGAAACGGTTAATCAACCAAATAAATATATATCGCTCGGTTTTGATCTTACTGGTAATCTGCACCTTTGCCGCTTTTTTTTCAAAAAGCTTTTTAAGTGTTTCCAACCTGTTTAATGTTTTTAAGCAGGTGACAGTTGCCGGTATCATTGGATGCGGCATGACCTTTGTAATTCTTACCGGCGGAATCGATCTGTCCGTTGGTTCCATTCTGGGGTTTGCCGGAGTTGTGGCCTCCGGTGTGCTGGCTTCCACGGGTAATACTCTTTTGGCAGTATTTACAGCAGTAGCAATCGGAATTACCTGCGGGATCATAAATGGATTTTTTATTTCTGGGTGTGGGATTCCCCCGTTTATTGCCACCTTGGGCATGATGACTCTGCTTCGGGGCTGTGTTTTGATCTACACCAAAGGCTCCCCCATTCCGGTCAAGATAGATTCCTATAAATTTATCGGAAAAGGTACGGTTCTGGGAGTTCCGGTGCCTGTTATCATACTGATAGCGCTTTTCCTGCTGGCTCATTATATATTGACGCAAACCAGCTTTGGACGCAGCATTTACGCATTTGGCGGAAACCGGGAAGCTGCCCGTTTATCCGGAATTTCAGTAAAAAAGACGGAGTGGATGGCTTACATCATCAACGGATTCTTAAGCGGCATTGCGGCAGTGGTTTTAACAGCCAGACTGGGGTCTGCCCAATCAACCAGCGGACAGGGAATCGAGATGGATGCCATTGCAGCCGTCATACTTGGAGGAACCAGCTTAAGCGGTGGAACCGGATTTGTGCTTCCTACGGTGGTAGGTGCCATGATCATGGGAATTATTGATAATATTCTAACGCTTATGAACGTAAATCCCCATGCCACCAATATTGTAAAGGGCGCAGTTGTGCTCATTGCAGTTCTGGTGGACAAAAAGGTCAAGGATTTATCTGCGAAAGCAGAATAAATAAAACTATTAATGTAAAAAGAGAAGGGAAGGTAAAAAATTATGACGAAAAGAAAACACATGACAGCAGTGGTAGCAGCTGCAGGACTTGTTCTTGCATCATTGGCAGGATGCAGCAGCGGAGAGAAGGCGGCTGAAACCAAACAGGAGACCACACAGACAGAAGCAGCTACCACAACAGCAGAAGCTCAGACAAAGACAGAGGCTAAGTCAGGGGACAAGAAATACGTAATAGGACTTGCTATGAATACTCAGACGAATCCGTTCTTTGTAGATGTAAAAGATGGGGTGCAGAAAGCCGCAGAGGAATTAGGGGTGGAGCTTTATATCACTGATGCCCAGGATGACCCTGCAATTCAGATGAAGGACGTAGAAAACCTGATCACCAAGAAGCCGGACTGCATCATCATTGATACCTGTGATTCAGATGCAATCGTATCTTCCATTGAAGCATGTAACGAAGCCGGTATCCCGGTGCTTACCATGGACCGTGAGGCCAGCGGCGGGGAAGTGGTTTCCCATATCGGTTACGATGCCATTAAATCCGGTAAACTGGCCGGACAGTATCTGGTTGACACACTGGGCGGAAAAGGTAATATCGTTGAAATCCAGGGCATTATGGGAACCAATGTAGCCCAGAGCCGTTCCAAGGGCTTTAACGAAGTCATAAGCCAGAACCCGGACATGAAGATCGTTGCATGCCAGGTTGCAGATTTTGACCGTTCCAAGGGCATGAGCGTAATGGAAAACATTCTTCAGGCCAATGACCACATCGACGGATTATATGCAGCCAATGATGAAATGCTTCTTGGCGCATTGGAAGCAATTGAAGCTGCCGGCCGTCTGGATGAGATCACCATGATCGGATGCGATGCCATTGATGATACCATTGAAGCCATTAAAGAAGGAAAGGTCGAGGCAACGATTGCAGAACCTCCCTTCTTCCTGGGAAAAGCGATTTTGAATGCTGCATACAATTATCTTCAGGGGAAAGAAGTAGACAAGTATGTGATCCTGGACAACGAACTGGTAACAAGTGATAACGTAAATGAATTAGTTACAAAAGAATAATCAATATTTATGCTGGCAGCGGCATCGGACTGGGTTGATCGGTCTGGTGCCGCTGTTTTTTAATGGGGTGTGACCCAGTTGAGACTGCAAAGTGCGGGAAACAGCTCCTTGATATTTTGAAGCAGTTATGCAATGATAAAGGTATAGAAATGTTGAAAGGACATATTATGGATCATATGCACATGATGCAAGATATAGGGCCGGAAACAACTGTTAAATGGATCGTGAAGAAATTACATGATAGTTTTTTTGTCATGAAAGCAGTATAAACATTTAGAAGGGAGGAGCCAGGACTATTAATTTTTCTATATAGAAGGAGGGAGAACAGAGCGGTTTATAACATGGCTGTGTGGGTATATTAATTAAAATATACTGTAGCAATTTGCATGGAGATAATAGAAAAGGGGGAGGGGAAGATGCTATGTTTAAGACGAGGATTAATGTCATTATAATGGAATAAATTAGATTTTTGCAGACCTGCTTCTGTATGTGTTAATGAATAAACATAGGTAAGGAGAATGGTATGGACTATTTATTATATCTGATTCCGGTTATAGGAATATTAACACTTGTTTTTGCTTATTACCTGGCCGCAAAAGTGTCTAAAGAAGAAGCCGGCAATGAGAAGATGAAGGAAATCGCTGAAGCAATCAGCGAGGGGGCGACTGCATTTCTAACGGCAGAATATAAAATATTGGTTATTTTTGTTGTTGTATTATTCTTTTTAGTTGGCTTTGGGATCGGGAATTGGATGACTGCGTTCTGCTTTGTGGCAGGTGCTGTATTTTCGACTCTGGCCGGTTATTTCGGTATGAATGTAGCAACAAAAGCAAATGTTAGAACTGCAAATGCTGCAAAAGAAAGCGGTATGAACAAAGCTCTGTCAATTGCATTCTCCGGAGGAGCTGTCATGGGGATGTGTGTGGCTGGTCTGGGTGTGCTTGGGGTAAGCGGTATTTATGCTTTGACAAAAAATCCGGATATTATATTTGGGTTTAGTTTGGGAGCGTCATCCATTGCGTTGTTTGCCCGTGTGGGTGGAGGAATTTATACAAAAGCAGCCGATGTAGGAGCAGATCTGGTTGGTAAAATAGAGGCTGGAATCCCGGAAGATGATCCCCGGAACCCGGCAGTTATTGCGGATAATGTAGGGGATAATGTAGGGGATGTGGCTGGAATGGGAGCTGACTTGTTTGAATCCTATGTGGGTTCACTGGCTTCTGCATTGACCATCGGGTTATTGTATGACAAAGCCGCCGGTGCGCTTTATCCCCTGGCAGTTGCAGCTCTTGGTTTATTAGCTTCTATTATAGCCACCTTTTTTGTGAAAGGGGATGAAAGATCAAGCCCTCACAAAGCATTGAAAATGGGAAGCTATGTATCATCACTTCTGGTGGTTGTGTTTTCGCTGGCGTTAAGTAAGTTTTTCTTCGGTAATTATAATGGGGCCATAGCGGTTATTGCAGGACTCATTGTCGGTATATTGATCGGAGTTGTTACTGAACTATATACCTCTGCCGATTATCGGTTTGTAAGAAGGATCGGCGAGCAGTCGGAAACCGGTACAGCGACTACGATCATAAGTGGTATTGCAGTTGGTATGCAGTCTACTGCAATGCCGTTGATTCTGATCTGTATTGGTATTTTTGCAGCATATCAGGCCTGTGATTTATATGGAATTGCATTGGCAGCCGTTGGGATGCTTTCTACAACAGGTATCACAGTGGCTGTGGATGCCTATGGTCCCATTGCTGATAATGCAGGAGGCATTACTGAAATGTCCGGCTTAGATAAATCCGTCCGTGAGATAACGGATAAGCTGGATTCCGTAGGGAATACCACTGCAGCCATGGGGAAGGGGTTTGCCATCGGATCTGCGGCTCTGACTGCGCTGGCACTTTTTGTATCCTATGCAGAGGCTGTAAAACTGAAAACCATTGATATCCTGGATTACCGTGTAATTATAGGATTGTTTATTGGCGGCATGCTTCCATTCCTGTTTTCTTCGATGACCATAGAATCTGTGTCAAAGGCGGCCTATAAAATGATTGAAGAGGTAAGAAGACAGTTTAAGGAAAATCCTGGGATCATGGAAGGGACTGCAAAACCGGATTATGCTTCTTGTGTTGCGATCTCAACAAAAGCGGCACTGAAAGAAATGCTTTTACCAGGCATCATGGCTGTGGCAGCTCCCTTAGGTGTAGGGATTCTCCTTGGAACCCAGTCTTTAGGGGGTATGCTTGCAGGTTCATTAGTGACCGGCGTATTGCTGGCGATATTTATGTCCAATGCCGGAGGAGCATGGGATAATGCCAAAAAGCATATAGAAACAGGGCACCATGGTGGCAAGGGCAGCGAGGCCCATAAAGCTTCCATCGTAGGCGATACGGTAGGGGATCCATTTAAAGATACCTCCGGTCCTTCCATCAATATATTGATAAAGCTTATGACAGTAGTAGCCTTAGTATTTGCTCCGTTGTTTATTGCAATCGGAGGAGTGTTATAAATTTAACATCTATTTAAGTTTTTAATACCTGTTAATTATCGCCGGCCGTTTTATTGTATTTTTTATTCTTATAAGTTACAATGATAACTCTCCATTATAACACCAGACTTTTAAGTCATGATAATATGGTGGAATAGAATGGCGGTGATAGAAGAGAATGAATATTTACAAGACATCTGAAATTGCACACAGTACAGGAATCCATCCCAATACGGTTCGCCTTTATGAGGAGCTTGGGCTTATTCCAAAACCAGAGCGAATGGCGAATGGCTATCGCATTTTTACAGATTTTCATATGGAACAGATTAAGTTTGCAAGAACCGCCCTAAAGGTTGAGGTCCTGCAAAATGGACTGAGAAAGCAGGCAATTGTTATTATTAAAACCTCGGCTGCCGGGAATTTTGACAAAGGGATTCAGTTGACGGAACATTATCTGCACCAAATAAGAAATGAACAAAGAAACGCAGAAGAAGCCATTGAGATCACTGAAAAGCTGTTATCAGGGAACGGCCAAAGACAAAAAAATGATACTATGGTTTTAACCAGAAAAGAAACGGCCGATTATTTACAGATCTCAATGGATGCCTTAAGAAATTGGGAAATGAACGGCTTGCTGACCATAAAACGAAAGCAAAACGGTTATCGGGTTTATAGGGATGAAGATATCCGGCGGCTCAAGATCATACGCTCCCTGCGCTGCGCCAACTACTCCCTTTCGGCAATTTTGCGAATGCTGAACACCTTATCCCAGGACCCCAAAGCAGATATCCGGCAAGTGATTGATACGCCAAAGGAAAGCGATGATATTATTTCCGTATGCGATAAGCTGCTCACCTCTTTGCATTACGCTGAGGAAAACGGGGAAGTTATGTTGGCCCATCTTAAGAAAATGAAAAAACAATTTGATACAAACCCTACACTTTGACACCAGACTTTGTTCTGGTGTTATTCTTTTTATGAAAAAAGAAAACAGGAGGGATTTCAACACATGGAAACAACCATTGAAGTCAAAGGGCTGTGTAAGTCCTACGGCCATGTCAAGGCGATAGAGAATATTAATATCTCAATTTGCCGCGGAGAAGTATTTGGATTGCTGGGAGCCAACGGTGCAGGTAAAAGCACTGCAATTGAATGTATTCTGGGAACGAAAAAACAGGATAGGGGAACAATATCCATTTTGGAAATGGATCCCAGAAAGGACAGGAAAAAGCTTTTTGAAAGGGTTGGCGTTCAATTTCAGGAAGCCAATTATCAGGACAAAATCAAGGTGGCTGAACTTTGTGAAGTCACATCTTCCCTTTACAAAGCCTCCCTGGATTATGGTGTTCTTCTGGATCAGTTTGGACTTTCCGGCAAACTGGAAAGCCTGGTCAGCGAGCTTTCAGGAGGCCAGAAGCAGCGGCTTTTTATCGTGCTTGCGCTGATCCCCAATCCTGAAGTGGTGTTTTTAGACGAACTGACAACAGGGCTTGATGCCAAGGCACGGCGGGACGTGTGGAAGAGCCTTTCCCAGTTAAAAGCGAAAGGGATCACCATTTTGCTGACCTCTCATTTTATGGATGAGGTGGAAGCCCTTTGTGACAAAATCATGATACTGAAAAATGGGGAGAGCATATTCGGCGGCAGGATACAAGAAGCAATCGCAGCAAGTCCTTATAAAACATTGGAAGATGCATATCTTTGGTATACCGACGGGGAGGGTGAACATGGGAACATTTAAAACGTTACTGAAAATTGAAGGAAAGTTGTCCCTTCGCGGGCTGGATATGTTTATTTTTGCCATCTGCATGCCTGTTGCCGTTGTTGTCATCTTAGGAGGAGTCTTTGGAAATAAGCCCGCTTTTGACGGCGCAGAATATACGTTTCTGGAACAGTCCTTTGGTGCCGTATCTTCCATAGCCATTTGTGCAGGCGGTGTGATGGGCCTTCCTCTGGTTGTGTCTGATTATCGAAACAGAAAGATATTGAAGCGGTTTAAGGTAACGCCTGCTGCGCCTGCCCTTATCCTGGCAGTACAGGTTGTCATTTATGCTCTTTATTCCATTGCATCCCTTATTCTTATTTACACAACAGGGGTGATATTTTTCGGTTACCAATTAAAAGGCTCTTGGCTTCAGTTTCTGGGGGCATACTTACTGGTTATGCTGTCCATGTTCAGCATTGGGCTGCTGGTTGGAGGAATTGCGCCTAACACAAAAATAGCCGGTGCAGCCGCCAGTCTGTTATATTTTCCAATGCTTATTTTTTCAGGTGCCACCCTGCCTTATGAAGTAATGCCCGCTGGGTTTCAGAAAGCCGCAGATATACTGCCGTTAACACAGGGAATTAAACTTCTAAAGGCTGCTTCCCTGGGTTTGCCCATGGAGGATGTTTTTGTGCCTGTTATGGTGATGCTTGTGATTGCAATGGTATGTATCAGCATTTCACTCCGCTTTTTCAAGTGGGAATGACAAATGCCATTAAGCTGATTAAGGAAATGAAACCTCTCCAGGCATTATGCCTGCTTTTCTTTTAACACTACTTCCTTCACCCGGACGAACATGTTATAATGGCAGAAGAAACGGGGACAGCAGGGGGATAAACATGTTAAAAGTATTGATAGCAGACGATGAAGAAAAGATCTGCCAGTTGATCGAGAAGCTGATCGACTGGCAGGCACTGGATATGAAGCTTTGCGGTGTGGCCAACAATGGGATCGAGGCCCTGGAAAAGATCGAAGCCCTTTCTCCTGATGTGGTGATTACGGATATCCGGATGCCGGGATATGACGGCCTGGACCTGGTAAAGAAAACCAGGGAACTGAATGTTGGCGTGGAATTCGTGATCATCAGCGGATACCGCCATTTTGAATATGCCCAGACAGCGATCAAGTACGGAGTCAGCGATTATTTGTTAAAGCCCATTAAAAAGCAGGAACTGACGGAAACTCTGGAGAAATTAAGAGAGCGGTATAATGAAAGAAATGAACAGTTGACCTATGAAGAACGGGTCAGACTTGTAAGAAAAAGTGATGCGGAAAGGCTGCGGACCACCTGGTTTTCCAGTGTTCTGTACAGGGACAGGAGCGAACAGGACCGTTCCGGTCTGGAAGAAATCAACAAGCAGTATTACTATCAGCTAAAGCCGGGATGTTTCCAGATTGTTTGTGTCAAATTTGATGGAATTTCCATGCCTGATGAGAAAAACCTGGAATTTCTGACAGAAAAGACAACTCAGATTGCGGATCAGATGCTGAAAAGCCAGGTATTTGACTGGGAATTGTATGTGGAAAACAGCCATATTTATTTATTCCTGAATTATGGAGAGGAAAGCAGGAAACTTATCCGCAGGCAGTGTAAAAACATATTAAATGAGCTTGCTGTGCTGGAATCCATTTTGGAAGGGCTTCGTGTGACCATTGGCTTTGGAACACCTGTAAGGGATGTGGCCCAGCTAAGAGTTTCCTTAAAATCAGCCAGGCATCTGGTAGAACAGCGGCTGGTGGCCGGAAACGGCAAGCTATTGGAAGGAGAACTGCGCAGCTCCCTTCATCTGGCATCAAGCCAGTGGTTCACCCAGTTTAACCAGAACATGAATACGGCCCTGGAAAGCCTGGACCGGCAGCAGGTGGGGGACTGCCTGATGAAACTGAAGGAAGGGCTTTTGGAGCAGCCGGATATGACAGGGCATGAAATTTTGCAGATGTGCCGGGAAGTGTGCAATCTCTATCTGTTTTTCATGAAAAATCATAAGATCCCCATTGAGCAGAATTTCATGGAACGGTTTAACCAGGGGGTGGAATTTTGTTCCTCTGCAAGAGAGGTCCTGCGCTATCTTATAAAAGAGATCTCCGCTTCCTATGATAAGGCCGTAGCCGGAAAAATCCAGGAGAATAACCGCCCCATCCGCATGGCAAAAAAATATATCAGGGATCATTACAAGGAAGCCATTACCTTAGAAACTGTCAGTGAAGTCGCCGGATTTAATCCAACCTATTTCAGCTCCCTGTTTAAGAAGGAGACAGGTAAGAATTTTCTGGAATTTTTATCTGAGGTGCGCATGGAACAGGCGAAAAGCCTGCTAAAGGAAACGAATTTAAGTGTGGCGTCCATATGCGGGGAAGTAGGATACAGCGATGTAAAGTATTTTACTAAAAACTTTACAAAATATTCCGGATTAAAGCCAAATGAGTACCGGAAGCTTTATTCCTGACAGGAAGGAGACGTATCATGAAGGAAAAGTTTCGGTTTCTGTCCGTGAGAGTGGTTCTTCTCTTATCAGGCCTTTTTATTGGATTTTTACTTTTGCTTGGGTATGCCCTGTATCTGACCGTGGGGCGGCCGGAACAAATGTGGCTTTTGATGGCGGCCTCAGTTCTGATTGCGCTGTTTATATACGGCGGATATTATGGGATTTATAAGCCCATGGAGGAAACAAAACGGGTGGAGCGGCAGTTTGCTTCCGGCAGCGTTTTAAATGACATATTTAAAATACGCTATCCCTACGGCCCGGAATCCGAACAGGTAAATCAAAGGTTTCTGGAGATGCTGGGAACCAGGGAGCTTATTAATGTATCAAAGAAACAGGCGGAATACCTGGCTCTTCAAAACCAGATCAATCCCCACTTCCTGTATAACACCCTGGAGGGCATACGAAGTGAGGCCCTGACCCTGGGAGTTGACAGTATTGCGGAGATGACAGAGGCCCTTGCCACCTTTTTCCGCTATACCATTTCCAATGTAGACCATCTGGTGAACTTAGAGGATGAGCTTGCAAATATAGAGAACTATTATTACATCCAGCAGTTCCGCTTTGGGAAAAAATTGCAGTTAAGCATCCAGTATGCCTTTTCCGAGGAACTGGATGAAATGGAGATCCTCCAATACCGCCTGCCAAAGCTGACCCTTCAGCCGGTGGTTGAAAACTCCATCTATCATGGGATCGAACGGAAAATAGGAGAAGGGCATTTAATCATTAAAATCTCTGTGACAGATTCCAGGCTGATCATCAAGGTATCTGATGATGGGCTTGGCATGGAGGCGGACAGGGTGAGAAAGCTGAATGAAAAGTTGAAAAGCCTGTCCTTAGATGACGTTAACCCTGATACGGACCGGAAAGGCGGCATTGCAATCCAGAATGTCAACAACAGGATCAAGCTGCTCTTTGGAGAAGAATATGGCATCCATGTCTACAGCCAGGTAGATGCAGGGGCGGATGTGGAGATATCCCTTCCCCTGGTAAAGGACTGACCAACTGTGAGGTGATGAGATGAGAAAGGAAATTCTCCGGCTGAATCATGTTACCCTGGAAGAAAACGGGGAGCGTTATCTGGATAATCTGGATTTTTATATTCTCCAGGGTGAGATTATGGGCTTCCTTATATCTGATGCAAAGGGCTGTACCCAACTGATCCGCCTCATCTGCCATAATATTCCCATTAATTTTGGCGGAGTCTATTACGAAGGGAACCGGGTAAACCATTATTCCTACTCGGATTTCACGGACAACCGGGTCTATGTGATCGAGGAGGGGGGAAGGCTCATAGACAGCCTGACCATATCGGATAACTTATTTGTCATGCGGAAGGGGTTTAAAAAGTATATCATCAACAGCAGGGTGCTGGATCATCAGGTGGAGCTTTTGATGGGGGAGTTGGGGCTGTCCATTGATCCTAAGCGCCGGGTTTCCACCTTAAGCGCCTTTGAACGGTGTGTGACGGAGCTTTTAAAAGCCATTTTAACGGGGTGCCGGTTCATCATCCTGGACCGGATCAGCAATTTTTTAAGTCAGATGGAGCTAAAGCAGTTTCAGGACATTATCCGGGAGCAGGCAAAGCGGGGGATCGCATTCCTGTATATGGGAAACCACCATCAGGAGGTGTTCCAGATCGCTGACCGGGCGGCTCTTTTTCATCATGGGACCATCTGGAAGGTCTTCGAGAAGGAGGAAATGGTGGAAACTGCCCTTCAGCCATATACCATATCCTTTGACTTATCCGGCAGCCGGATCCGGGAACCAAAGGAGGAGGCTGTCCTTAAGCTGGAAGGAGTGCACTTGAATGGGAAAGAGCTGGTGGACTTTTCTTTAAGAAAAGGGGAATGCCTGATGATACTGGATACGGATAACCAGACATGGGAGCCTTTGGTGGAAGTTCTCTCCGGCCGCAGGGGAATCAGCGGAGGCAGGATCTGTCTGGGGGAACGGTTCTTTTCAGGAGAGGAGCCTAAGGACTTTTTTAAGGAAGGGGTAGCCGTCATCCCCGATGACCCGGCAGAAACCTTCCTGTTCCGGGATATGAGCTACATGGAAAACCTGACCTTTCTACTGGACAGGAAGGTGCGGCTGGGGAATTTAAAGCGCAGCCATCTTCGCAGTGTAGGTCAGGAATATAGGAAAAAGGTGGGGGCCTGCATTGATGCGGCCAAGATTGACCATTTAAGCCTGCGGGAAAAATACGGGCTGGCTTATTACCGGATCCATCTGCTTCACCCCAGGGTCGTTGTATGCGTCCAGCCTCTGGCAAAGGGAGATATGTACTTAAGGCGTTATGTGCTGGATTTAATCCAGGAATTGAAAAACAGCGGGATCTCGGTGCTTATTCTCACCAGTAACCTTGCTGACAACATGGATGTATCAGACCGGATGATAATCCTCCAGGCTGGAAAGGCGGCGGTAGAGTATATGAAAGAGGAATTTTATAAAGTAGGCTGGTGACAAAAAAGATTAACAGGCGGTTTGGCTGCCTGTTTTTCATTTATGCAGGCAATGAGCCAGATGCAGGATTGTTTTTACTCCTGCACTTGCCAAAGATTGCCCCCCTTAAACGAAAGAATCTCCCCTACTATCCGTAGGCTTCCGATGATATACTGATTGCAGAAGTTACAACAACTGGAATTTAAGCCACAGTTCAGCCTGGATGCAGTAAATCCGCTGCTCCATGAGCAGAGCAGGCGGCGGATGAGAGGGCCTTCCTCCTTTGGAGGCAAAACCATACGCCTTCCGGGAATATATTCTGTCCACCAATGGTAAGTGGCATGGCTGAACGACAACGAATTTAAGAGAAGTATGAGGGTGAGAGTTATGCAGGAAGATATTGTGCGGATGCAGAATATTACAAAGACATTCCCTGGTGTAAAAGCGCTTGACGATGTTTCCTTTTACTTAAAATCAGGAGAAGTTATGGCATTGCTAGGTGAAAACGGTGCGGGAAAATCAACACTGGTGAAAATATTAAGCGGTGTCTACCCAAGGGATGGGGGGACCATAGAGGTATTCGGTGACCATATCCGGGAAATGACCACACAGAAAGCAAAGGAACTGGGAATAGCGATCATCCATCAGGAACTGAACATGTGCCAGCATTTGACCGTGGCGGAAAATATTTTCCTGGGACGGGAACGGACAAAGGGAATGATCCTTTCTGAAAAAGAGATGAACAAGGCGGCGGCCGAGATTCTGAGCCGTATGAATATTGAATTAGATCCTGAGGAGCTGGTAGGAAGCCTGGCGGTATCCAAGCAGCAGATGGTGGAGATTGCCAAGGCTCTTTCCATGAATGCCAGGGTATTGATCATGGATGAGCCTACATCGGCACTGACATCAAAGGAGATCAATGATCTTTTCACGATCATTAGAAAGCTGAAAAAGGAAGGCTGCGGAATTGTATACATATCTCACCGCCTGGAAGAACTGAAGCATATTGTGGACAGGGTCACCATCATGAGAGACGGAAGATTCATCACATCCATGGATTTCGATCAGAACCGGATGGAAGAGATCATCTCCCATATGGTGGGACGTGAAATCAAACAGAAATTCCCCAGGGTCACCTGCAAAAAGGGGGAAAAGATCCTGGAGGTACGTAATCTAAATGCCGGACGCCTGGTCCGGGACATCAGTCTGGAGCTTCACGAAGGCGAGATCGTGGGCATTGCAGGGCTGATGGGAGCGGGAAGGACGGAGACCACCAGAGCCATATTTGGGGCAGATCCCAAGGAATCGGGGCAGATTTTCCTGGATGGAAAGGAAGTCGTCATTCATAGGGTGGAGGATTCCATAAAGGCCGGCATCGTGCTGGCTCCTGAGGACAGAAAAAAGGATGGCCTCTGCACGAAGCTCAGCATACGGGATAATATTGCCCTTCCCAATCTGGATATGCTGTGCGGAAAGCTGGGGATTGTCAACAGGAAAAAAGAAAGGGAAATGACAGATAAAACAGTGGTTTCCTTAAAAATCAAGCTGCCGAACCCAGAGGTGGATGCAGGAAGCTTATCCGGCGGCAACCAGCAAAAGGTGGTGGTTGGAAAATGGCTGGCACGAAATTCACGGGTGGTGATTTTCGATGAACCCACCAGAGGCATTGACGTGGCGGCAAAAGTAGAGATCTATAACCTGATGAACGAATTAAAGCAAAAGGGCATCGGCGTTTTGTTCGTCTCATCGGAAATGCCGGAAGTTCTGGGCATCAGCGACCGGATCATTGTCATGTGCGACGGGAAGATTACAGGGGAACTGATGACGGCTGAGGCAACCCAGGATCTGATCCTGAAATTTGCGACTCAGTTTGAAAGTAAGATCAGTTAAGAAAAGGGCAAGGAGAGGTAACATGAATAGTAAAAGACAGAGTTGGTATAAAAGGCTGTTTGCCGTTCGCGGGATGGGGCAGGTAGTTACCGTAGGTTTAGGACTTATCGTTATGTGCGTTGTTTTTGGCATCATAAACCCTACATTCTTTTCCGGGAAAAATGTTGCGAACCTTTTACGCCAGATTGCGCCGATTCTGTTAATCGGCATCGGCCAGTCCTATGTATTGATCACCGGCAACATTGACTTGTCTATCGGTTCTGTAGTGGGCATGAGCTGTATGATATCTGCGACAATGATGACAAAGGGCATGAATCCATGGGTCGCAGTACTTGTCACCTTGCTGTGCTGTCTGATCGTAGGTATCGTCAACGGCCTTTTGGTGGCAAAATGCAAGCTTCCCCCCTTTATTGCAACCTTAGGCACCATGACAATTGCCAGAGGCATTGCCCAGATCGTCAATAACAACTACAATACCGATGCCATCGGAGACGGGGCAAAGAGATTTCGGGATTTCTTTTATTATGGAAAGATCGCCGGAGTGTACAATACGGTAATCATATCCATTGTATTATGGCTGGTATTTAATTTCTTATTGAGTAAAACCAGGACCGGGCGGCATATTTATGCAATCGGCAGCAACATAGAGGCTTCCAAGCTATCCGGGGTAAATATCGTTGCAACCACAATAAAGGCTTATCTGGTCAGCGCCTTTTGCTCCTGCATCGTAGGACTGGTGATCTGTGCAACAAGCGGTATGGGCACCATGGATGCCGGCAATGCCTATGAAATGTATGCTGTGGCTGCTTCCGTAATCGGAGGGGTATCGACCTTAGGAGGCCAGGGAATCCTTATCGGTACGGTGATCGGCGCTTCCATCTGGGGAGTGCTGCAGAACGGGCTTCAGTTTGCAGGGGCTCCGGTTGCCATCCGAAATATTGTCATTGGCGCCATTGTGGTGATCTCCGTATTGATTGATGTGATCGTAAGAAGCGGAAAGCTTGGGAAGAAAAGTAAGTTAGAATCGTAAACATGGTATTGGAGCCTGAGGCTTTAATATAGGTAAATTTAAAATATCCAAATTTAAGGAGGAAAAGGTTTATGAAGCGAAAGGTATTGGCGGCTGTTCTTTCTATGGGAATGATTGTATCCATGTGCGCAGGCTGCAGCAGCGGGCAGAAGGAGGCTGCTGCTACGACCGGGGCAACCACTGCGGCTGCTACGGAAGCAGCGGCTACTACAGCAGGGGAAACAAAGAAAGAGGAAGCTTCAGGAGGAGGCTCTCACAAGGTTTATTTAATCACTATGGATCAAATGGACCAGCACTGGGTAAACGTGGATGCAGGTGCTCAGAAAGCGGTGAAGGAGCTTGGGAATGTAGATTATAAATGGCTGGCTCCTGATGTGAAAGATGATGCAAAGCAGATCGAATGTATTAATAATGCAGTGGCAGGAGGTGCTGAGGCCATTTTACTGGCAGCCAACGGTCCTGATGCAGTTACCGCATCCTTACAGGAAGCCATGGACGCAGGAGTGAAAGTGGTATACGTAGACTCCGCAGCATCCCTGCCGGCCATCCAGACCCTTGCAACAGATAATAAGGCTGCTGGAAAAACCGCAGGAGAAGAAATGATCAAAGCCTTAAAGGAAAAAGGAATTGAATCCGGTAAGATCGGTATCGTCAATGTCAATGCTGCTACTGCATCTACAGTAGCCAGAGAAGAAGGCTTCCGTTCCGCATTTGAGGGAACAAAGTTTGAAATTCTGGAAACCCAGTACGGGGAAGGCGATGCGGCAAAATCCAAGGATATTGCAGCAAACTATATCACCCAGGGCTGCGTAGGCATCTTCGGAGCCAATGAAGGCTCTACCGTTGGAGCCGGCAATGCCATTCAGGAAGCAGGCGAGACTGTTATCGGCGTGGGCTTTGATAAATCCGACATGATCCTTCAGTTGATCAAGGAAGGCTATCTCCTGGCAACCATGGCTCAGAATCCTGACGTTATGGGATATGAGGGAGTGAAGACAGCAGTTAATTCCCTGGAAGACAAGGATACAGGAGACAAGAACATGGACACAGGAGTTTCCGTTCTGACAAAGGAAACACTGAAGTAATATGGGGGTAACCCCATAGACAGATTTCATGACAGAGATAGAGCAGGGCCGGTACGCCGGTTCCTGCTCTGTTGGCATATTTTTAGAAGGACTGAGGTATTACAATGCATATCATAGGGTTTGATATTGGAGGAACAAAGTGTGCAGTGCTGCTTTGCCGCTTGGATCGGGAAAATGTCGTATGGAAGGACCGGGTGGAAATACAGACAACACCGGACTGGAAAGGAGTTTTAGACGCCTTATGGGGCCATGCAGAAGGGATGCTGAAAACTCATGGAGTCTGCCGGACAGACTGCCGCATAGGAATCTCCTGCGGAGGCCCTTTGAGCCAGGACCGCATGGTCATCAGCTCACCCCCAAACCTGCCGGGCTGGGTTAATGTCCCTGTTGTGGTTTATCTGTCGGAAAAGCTTCAGATCCCTGCCAGGATGTTAAATGATGCCGATGCCTGCGCCCTGGCCGAATGGAAGTATGGAGCCGGAAGGGGATCTCTTCATATGATATTTCTCACCTTTGGCACCGGTCTTGGGGCAGGACTTATTTTAAACGGCCGTTTATATACGGGAGCCTGCGGCATGGCAGGAGAAGTGGGGCATATCCGCCTTAAAGAGGATGGACCGGTGGGGTATGGAAAGGCAGGAAGCCTGGAGGGATTTTGCAGCGGCGGAGGAATCCGGCAGATGGCAGTAAAAAAGGCGGAGCAGATGGAAAAAGAGGGGAGAAGAGCCTCCTTCCAGACGGGAGAAAAAGGGGCGATTAAAGCAAAGGATGTGGCGGATGCCGCCAGGGCAGGCCATGAGGATGCCATAGAATTGTTAAGGGAGTCGGGAGCATATTTCGGGAAAGGACTGTCCATACTTATCGATATCCTGAATCCGGAAGTAATAGTGGCCGGAAGCATATACGCCAGAAGTCATGAATTCCTGGAAACAGCCATGTGGGAGGAAATCCGCAGGGAGGCTCTTGCCTCTTCGGCTGCCACGTGCAGGATCGTTCCTGCCCTGCTTGGGGAGAGAATCGGGGACTATGGAGCTGTTATGGCTGCGGTCTATGAATAAGGTATGGGATTTTTGAAAAAGAACGGTGACAACTGAGAAGGAACGTGGTAAAATAGCCTTTGCGCCTCATAAAAGGCGATAAAATTTATGAGCTTAGGATGGAAAAAAATGGAAACCGATATGACAAGAGGCAATCCGCTTCCCATCATTTTAAAATTCACACTTCCCCTTCTTATGGGAAATATCTTTCAGCAGCTTTATAACATGGTTGATACCATTATCGTGGGCCGCTTTGTAGGTCCGGATGCCCTGGCTGCCGTTGGCTCCACCGGCACGATTATGTTTCTGGTCATAGGATTTTCCCAGGGTATGAGTACCGGGTTTACGGTCCTTACCAGCCAGCGGTTTGGAGCAGGGGATGAAAACGGCGCAAAACGTTCTGTGGCCAATGGGATCATCCTGTCATCTTTTGTTGTTGTGTTTATGACGGTTTTAAGCCTTTTCTTCATGAAAACGCTTTTAAGAGTTATGAACACGCCTGAAAATATTTTCCAGGATGCCTATACTTATATTTCTATCATCTGTATGGGAATCGTTACAAATGTATTTTACAATTTGTTTTCCTCTTATCTCCGTTCCGTCGGGAACAGCCGGATCCCTCTTTTGTTCCTGATGTTTTCTGCCGGCCTGAATGTGGTACTGGATCTGGTTTTTGTTATTAATTTCAAAATGGGAGTGGCGGGAGCTGCGTGGGCGACCAATTTATCACAGGGAATATCCGCGGTTCTTTGCATTTCTTATATCTATAAAAAGGTGCCGGTTTTAACTCCAAAGAGGCATCACTGGAAGCTGAATGAGACAGACACAAAGCGTCAGCTTTCTGTGGGGATTCCCATGGCTCTTCAGTTTGGGATCACGGCTTCGGGAACCATTATCATGCAGTCGGCCGTTAATCTATTCGGTTCAACTGCAGTAGCAGCCTACACGGCCGCCAATAAGTTTCAGGGCATGGTTCTTCAGGGAATGGTAGCCATGGGTCAGACAATGGCTACGTATTCGGGTCAGAATTATGGAAAGGGAGATATAAAAAGGATCCGCTACGGCGTCAGGCTTGTGCTGGTGACAGAGATCGTTTATTCGGCTCTTTCTTCTGTCATAGTCTGCCTGATCCTTCCTTACGCATTAAGACTGTTTTTTTCCGGTGATGTGGATATTACGGAAATGCTCCCATGGGCCAAAACCTATATTTACTTATGTGCAGTTTTTTATATCCCTCTCGGAATGATCTTTATATTCAGAAACACCATGCAGGGATGCGGTTATGGTTTTCTTCCCATGCTGGGAGGAGTCGTAGAGCTTGCTGCAAGGCTGATAACCGCTGCATTGGCTATCCGGCTTCTTAGCTTTCCTCTGGCCTGCGCCTGCGATCCGGCAGCCTGGACAAGCGCCGGAGTGTTTACGGGAATTTCATATTTCTACATTATGAAGAAGGTGGAAAAAAGCAGGAAAAACAGCGGTTCTGCATGATCTTTTAAATTTCTTAATTTATTATTGATTTATAGATTAATATTTAGTATATTATGTAATAGATTATCTTAGGCAGTTATCGAAAGGAGGATCACGATGATAAAAGTAGCTGTAGACGCCATGGGCGGCGACAATGCACCGGCTCAGATAGTTGCCGGAGCCGTAGAGGCGGTAAATGCGAATAAAGAAATTCAGGTTCTCTTAGTAGGGCAGGAACATATTGTATCAGAAGAACTGAAAAAGTATACGTACCCAAAGGAACAGATACAGGTTGTGAATGCGTCAGAGGTAATCGAGACGGAAGAACCTCCGGTTAATGCCATACGGAAGAAGAAAGATTCTTCCATCGTTGTGGGAATGAATCTGGTAAAACAAAAGGAGGCGGATGCGTTTGTATCAGCCGGCAGTTCAGGCGCTGTATTGGTTGGCGGACAGGTGATTGTCGGACGGATCAAAGGGGTGGAACGACCACCGCTGGCATCGCTTATTCCTACGGAAAAAGGCGTTTCCCTGCTGATTGACTGTGGAGCCAATGTGGATGCAAGGCCTTCCCATCTGGTACAGTTTGCCAGAATGGGATCCCTTTACATGGAGCATGTAGTGGGGATCAAAAATCCAAGAGTGGCTATCGTCAATATAGGAGCAGAAGAGGAAAAGGGAAATGCGCTTGTAAAGGAGACCTTTCCACTGTTAAGGGAGTGTGAGAATATCCATTTTACCGGAAGCATTGAAGCCAGGGAAATTCCCCGTGGCGGTGCAGATGTCATTGTTTGTGAGGCATTTGTAGGCAATGTAATCCTGAAGCTTTACGAAGGAGTAGGTGCGACCTTAATAGGCAAGGTGAAAAGCGGTATGATGGGAAGTTTAAGGAGCAAGATTGGAGCTCTGCTTGTAAAGCCTGCTTTAAAGGAAACCCTAAAATCATTTGATGCATCCCAGTACGGCGGAGCACCGCTTCTGGGGCTGAATGGCCTGGTAGTAAAAACCCATGGGAATTCTAAAGCAATAGAAGTAAAGAACTCCATACTTCAATGTGTAACCTTCAAAGAACAGGGAATTAATGATAAGATAAGAGAAAGTCTTATAAAAAAATGAAGGAATGCTCTTCGAGCATACCGCTACACCCGATATAGCGGGGTGGGTTCTGCCCAAAAAGAATGGGCAAGAATAAGGAACGCCCTTCGGGCATACCATTATGCCCAAAAAGAATGGGCAAGAATAAGGAAATCAAGATTAGGAGAGAGGAAGGAAAAAAGATGGAATTTGAGAAGTTACAGAACATAATTGCAGAGGTGTTAAATATTGAGCCGGATGAGGTGACCATAAACTCCACATTTGTGGATGACCTTGGCGCTGATTCCCTTGATGTGTTCCAGATCATTATGGGCATTGAGGAGGAATTTGATATTGAGATTCCGACGGAAGTGGCAGAAAACATCGTAAGTGTCAGCGACGCAGTAGAACAGATCAAGAATGCTTTAAATTAATAGATGTGGGTGCTGCCAGGGACTTTTTAGTCTGTCCGCAGCACCTTCTTTCATAATGAGAAAGAGGTGTATAATGAGCAGAAATTTAAAAGAACTGGAGGAGCGGATTGGCTACCGTTTTTCGGACAGGCATCTCATGACACAGGCCATGACTCACAGCTCCTTTGCCAACGAACACCGGTTAAACAAGCTGGAATGCAACGAGCGCCTGGAATTTTTGGGAGACTCTGTTCTGGAAGTGGTTTCCAGTGACTGCCTGTATCACAAGTATCCGGAAAATCCGGAGGGGGATTTAACAAAGATACGCGCCAGCATCGTCTGCGAGCCGACTCTTGCCTATTGTGCAGAGAATATAAGGCTTGGAGAATACCTGCTTTTGGGCAAAGGAGAAGAAGCCACAGGAGGCAGGGGGCGTGCGTCGATTGTGTCTGATGCTATGGAAGCGCTGATTGGGGCCATTTATCTGGACGGTGGTTTTGCTAATGCAAAAGAGTTTATCCTTCGTTTCATCATGAATGATCTGGAACATAAACAGCTCTTTTATGATAGCAAGACTATCTTACAGGAGATCGTACAGAGTAAAACGGACGAGCCATTAAGCTATGAACTTTTGCGGGAAGAGGGACCGGATCACAACAAGGTGTTTGAGGCTCAGGTCCTTATCGGCCAGGAGGTAATCGGCCGGGGAACCGGACGGACGAAAAAGGCAGCGGAGCAGGTGGCTGCCTATCATGGGATCCTCAGTGTTAAGAATATGGAAACACCCTCCGGAGATACCTTTATGTCCGAAAAGCATGGACAATAAATAGGAAATACCCTTCGGGTATACCTTTATGTCCAAATAGCATGGACAAGAAATAGGAAACACCCTTCGGGTATACCTTTATGTCCAAATAGCATGGACAAGAAATAGGAAACACCCTTCGGGTATACCTTTATGTCCAAAAGGCATGGACAAGAAATAGGAAACACCTTTCGGGTATACCTTTATGTCCAAAAAACGTGGACAATAAATAGGAAACACCCTTCGGGTATACCTTTATGTCCAAAAGGCATGGACAAGAAATAGGAAAAGAAAGGGCAGGCCCTGTAAGGTCTGTCGGCGTGGGATATGTATTTAAAAAGTATTGAAATCCAGGGTTTTAAGTCTTTTGCAAATAAGATTGTCTTTGAATTTCATAACGGGATCACCGGCATCGTCGGCCCTAACGGCAGCGGCAAGAGCAATGTTGCCGATGCCGTGCGCTGGGTGCTTGGAGAGCAGAAAGTAAAGCAGCTTCGAAGCTCCAACATGCAGGATGTGATTTTCTCCGGTACAGAGACGAGAAAACCTCAGGGCTTTGCTTATGTTGCCATTACCCTTGATAATTCCGACCACCATCTGGCCATTGATTACGATCAGGTGACGGTTTCCCGAAGGGTTTACCGTTCCGGTGAAAGCGAGTATATGATCAACGGCAGTGCCTGCCGTTTAAAGGACATTTTTGAATTGTTCTATGATACGGGAATCGGAAAAGAAGGCTATTCCATCATCGGGCAGGGACAGATCGATAAGATTTTAAGCGGTAAGCCGGAGGAACGCAGGGAATTGTTTGATGAGGCCGCCGGCATCGTTAAATTTAAACGGCGCAAGCTCATTGCCCAGAAAAAGCTTGAAGATGAAAAACAGAATCTCATCCGTGTCAATGACATCCTTACAGAGCTTGAAAAGCAGGTAGGGCCTCTTGCAAGGCAGTCTGAGGCGGCAAAGGAGTATCTTCGCCTAAAGGAAGAGTTAAAAAGATACGATGTGAACCAGTTCCTGATGGAGACAAAGGGGATACAGATCCAGGTGAAGGAAAACCGGGAAAAGGAAACCATTGTATCCCATGATCTGGAAGACGCAAAGCAGGCATCGGAAGGGATCCGGGAAGAGTATGACGTTCTGGATACATATTTAGCAGAGCTGGATGAAGCCGTCAGCGGAGCCAGGAATGAGAAAAATAAATCCAATGTGGAAATGGGAAGCTTAGAAGGCCGGATCAATGTATTAAAAGAACAGATCAATACAGAACAGATGAATGCGGAACACATTGCCGGGCGTATGAGATCCATTCATGGAGAGATCCAGATGAAAGTGGATCAGGAGACTTCTTACGAGGAAGAACGTTCCCTGATCGCCGGCCAGGTGAAAGCTGCGGTAAAGGAGCTGAAAGAGGCGGAAGAGATCCTTGGTTCAGAGGATGAGAAAATCCGCCTTTTGGAGCAGCAGATCGAGGAGGGAAAGGGCGGCATCATTGACATTCTCAATGAAAAGGCTTCCCTGACTGCAAAACAGCAGCGGTATGAAACCATGCTGGAACAGGTGAATGTACGCCGCTCCGAGGTTTGCCAGAAGCTATTAAAATTTAAAAGCGATGAATCGGAGCAGGATGAACAGTTGGCGGCTCTTCAAAAGGAAGCTGATGAGATCGAAACCGGGATCGCCCAGGGGGAGAGCGCCCAGGCTTTCAGTGAGAGCAAGGCAGAGGAGCTGGAAGGTGAGGTCAAACGGCTCAATAAAAATTTAAATGATAAGCAGCAGGAATACCATACCAGCTATACAAAGCTGGAATCCTTAAGAAACATTGCCGAACGGTATGAAGGCTACGGCGGAAGTATCCGCCGGGTAATGGAGGTAAGGGACCGGATCCACGGCATCCACGGAGTTGTGGCGGATCTGATCGCAGTCCCGAAAAAATACGAGGTCGCCATTGAGACCGCTCTTGGAGGAAGCATCCAGAATATTGTTACTGATTCTGAGGCAACCGCAAAGCAGTTGATCGAATACTTAAAGAAAAACAGGTACGGAAGAGCTACCTTCCTTCCATTAACCAGCATTGCCAACAGGGATTCCTTCCGTCAGGACCGGGTGTTAGCGGAGCCGGGAGTTTTGGGGCTTGCCAATACCCTGGTGAAAGCGGATGACCAGTATGAAGGCCTTTTAAATTATCTGCTGGGCCGTGTGGTTGTAGTGGATACCATTGACCACGCCATTGCCATTGCAAAGAAATTTCAGTATTCTGTCAGGATCGTAACCCTGGAAGGAGAACTCTTAAGCGTAGGCGGTTCCATGACAGGCGGCGCTTTTAAGAATACCAGCAATCTTCTGGGACGTAAACGGGAAATGGAAGAACTGGAAGGGATCTGCACCAAGGCCCTTTCTGATGTGGAACGGCTGGAGAAGGAGCTGGTGATAAATGAGGGACTCCTTGCAGAATGCAGGGAAGAACTGGAAAAGATCCGCACGGAAAAACAGCAGCTTTATTTAAAGCAAAATACGGTTAAAATAAATATACGCCGGATCGAAGATAAAAAAGAGGAAATCAAGGAATCCTACGGAGACTTGGAACGGGAAAACGGCCAGCTTGAAGTACAGATACGGGAGATCAGCGCCAGCCAGCAGGAGCTTTTTTCTGCCGTAGACAGCCTGGAAAAACAGAACCAGGAAACCGTTGGAGCACTGGAACGTTTAAATGGGCAGCTTGAAAAGGCCAGGGCAGACAGGGAGCAGTATTCCAAGGATCTGTCGTCCGTCCAGCTTAAAGCTTCAGGTTTAAAGCAGAAGGATGATTTTGAACTGGAAAATATCCGGCGCATAAAGGAAGAGATTCATCGTCTGGAAGAAGAACTTGACGGACTTTCAAGCGGAACCAATGGTCCCAATTCCATTATTGAAGAGAAACAAAAGGAAATTGAAGGCTTAAAGGGCAGGATCCAGGAGGAAATGATACGATCGGAAGAGCTGGAGCGGATCATAAATGAGAAGTCCGCACAAAAGGAAACCAGCTCCAGGGAGCAGAAGGAATTGTTCCAAAAGAGGGAAGAACTTACCGGCCGGATCAGCCTTTTGGATAAAGAATTATTCCGTCTGCAAAGCCAGAAGGAAAAGCTGGATGAGTGGATGGAGAGCCATGTCAATTACATGTGGAATGAATATGAACTGACCTATTCTACCGCAGAGGACTTGAGAAATGAAGAATGGACGTCTCTGCCTGAGATCAAACGAATGATCCAGTCCTTAAAAGAAGATATCCGAAAGCTTGGCAATGTCAATGTCAATGCCATCGAGGATTACAAGGAGGTATCAGAGCGCTACGTCTTTATGAAGACCCAGCACGATGATCTGGTTACAGCCGAAGCCACCCTGTTAAAGATCATTGATGAACTGGATATTGGAATGAGAAAACAGTTTGAAGAAAAGTTCCGTGAAATACGGTTGGAGTTTGACAAGGTGTTTAGGGAGCTTTTTGGAGGAGGACGGGGAACCTTGGAGTTGGTGGAGGATGAGGACATCCTGGAAGCAGGAGTCCAGATCATATCCCAGCCCCCTGGCAAGAAGCTTCAGAATATGATGCAGCTTTCCGGTGGGGAAAAGGCATTAACAGCCATTGCGCTGCTGTTTGCCATCCAGAACCTAAAGCCCTCACCATTTTGCCTGCTTGATGAAATTGAGGCGGCCTTAGACGATTCCAATGTGGACCGTTTTGCAAAATATTTGCATAAGCTGACAAAATATACACAGTTTATTGTCATTACACACAGACGTGGTACAATGGTTTCTGCGGACCGTTTGTATGGTATTACCATGCAGGAAAAGGGCGTTTCGACGCTTGTTTCTGTAAACCTGATTGAAGAAGATTTAGAAAGTTAAGGAGGCCGACTATGGGTGAGAAAATGGGATTCTTTGGGAAGCTGGTTGCTGGACTGCAGAAGACAAGGGATAATATTATCGCAGGCGTGGATTCCATATTCAGCGGATTTTCAGCCATTGATGATGAGTTTTATGAAGAGATTGAAGAGATCCTGATCATGGGGGATTTAGGCATTCAGACCACCATGTCCATTATGGAGGATTTGAGGAAAAAGGTAAAAGAACAGAACATCAAGGATCCGCTGGAGTGCAAGCAGCTTCTCATGGACAGTATCATGGAGCAGATGGACCTGGGGGAAAATGCCTATGAATTTGAAAAACAGCGGTCCGTTCTTTTGGTGATTGGCGTAAACGGAGTGGGAAAGACCACATCAGTGGGCAAGCTGGCCGGGCAGATGAAGGATGACGGTAAAAAGGTCATCGTTGCCGCAGCAGACACTTTCCGTGCGGCAGCCATTGAACAGCTAAGCGAGTGGGCCAGAAGGGCAGGAGTGGACATCATAGCCCAGCAGGAGGGCTCTGACCCTGCGGCAGTTGTTTTTGATGCAGTAGCTGCGGCAAAATCCAGACATGCGGATATTTTGATCTGCGATACTGCAGGCCGCCTGCATAATAAGAAAAACCTGATGGAAGAGCTAAAAAAAATCAACCGGATCATTGATAAAGAATATCCGGAAGCCTACCGGGAGACCCTGGTAGTGCTGGACGGAACCACGGGACAGAATGCTCTTGTACAGGCAAAGCAGTTTATGGAGGTTGCCGACATTACCGGTATTATTCTGACAAAGCTTGACGGTACCGCAAAAGGGGGAATTGCAGTGGCGATCCAGTCGGAGCTGGGGATTCCAGTCAAATACATTGGGGTAGGAGAGAAAATTGATGACCTGCAGAAATTCAATGCAAAAGAATTTGTAAGCGCATTGTTTCACGTAGAAGAGAAAGTAGAGGCGTAAAGTATGTTGACATTGGAAAAGTTTGAAGAAGCATCGGAAGTCGTTAGCAAGGTTATCCTGGAAACGAAGCTGATATACAGTGAATATTACTCCAACCAGACTGGCAATAAGGTATATTTAAAGCCGGAGAATATGCAGTATACCGGTGCGTACAAGGTGAGGGGAGCTTATTATAAGATCAGCACCCTTTCAGAGGAGGAGAAGTCAAAGGGCCTTATTACCGCCTCTGCAGGAAACCACGCCCAGGGTGTCGCCTATGCGGCAAAGCTGGCAGGAATTCCGGCGACAATCGTCATGCCTACAACAACGCCTCTTATGAAGGTCAACCGCACTAAAAGCTATGGTGCCGAAGTGATACTGGAGGGAGACGTATTTGACGAGGCATGTGATTACGCCAACAAGCTTTCCGAGGAAAAGGGACTGACCTTTGTCCATCCCTTTAATGATCTGGATGTGGCTGCCGGGCAGGGAACCATTGCCATGGAGATCGTGAAAGAACTTCCTACGGTTGATTACATTCTGGTTCCCATCGGCGGCGGCGGCTTATGCACCGGAGTTTCCGTTTTAGCAAAAATGCTGAATCCTAAAATCAAGATCATCGGCGTGGAACCGGCCGGCGCCAATTGTATGCAGGAATCTCTGCGCCAGGGAAAGGTGGTGGAATTGCCCACCGTCAACACCATCGCCGACGGCACGGCTGTAAAATGCCCGGGAGACAAACTTTTCCCTTACATTCAGGAAAATGTAGATGATATCATTACCATTGAAGACTCTGAACTGATTGTCGCATTTCTGGATATGGTAGAAAACCATAAGATGATCGTGGAAAATTCCGGACTTTTGACAGTTGCGGCCTTAAAGCATATGAACGTGGAGAATAAAAAGGTCGTTTCCATATTAAGCGGAGGAAATATGGATGTAATCACCATGGCATCCATCGTTCAGCACGGTCTGATCCAGAGAGACCGTATCTTTACCGTATCCATTCTTCTGCCGGATAAACCAGGAGAGCTTGCAAAGGTATCTGCACTCCTTGCAAAAGAACAGGGGAATGTCATCCGCTTAGAGCACAACCAGTTTATCAGCATCAACCGGAATGCGGCAGTGGAGCTTCGCATCACCCTGGAGGCATTCGGAACAGAGCATAAGAATGCCATTATGGCTGCCCTTACGGCCCAGGGTTACCGGCCAAAGCTGGTGAAATCAAAAGGAACTTATGGGGATTAAAATTTATGACAGTTGGATGAAAAAAAGGGGTAGAAAGCTACCCCTTTTTTTGCATCCAGAAGGCCGCCTGTTTAAGCCTCGGAAGGCAGCGGTCAAAAAATATCTGATAAGATTTGCAGAAGTAATTGCGTTGGTCCTCTTCCGGAGACATGATGCGGTGGCGGTAGCAGCCGCCCCGGCACAGAGGAAAGTAGGAACAGGCCTGGCACTGGCCGTCAGGCGCTTTTTGGGAAGAGAGAAAACCGGTTTCCATTCTCTTTTTGTGTATTTCATCAAAATCTGTATTGTTTAAATTGCCCAGCTTGTATTCATCCAGAACAAAGAAGTCACAGGGATAAACCTCGCCATCGGCTTCAATGACGTTTTGAATGCTGCATAAGCCGTTCATATCACAGGATTCCGCGTTTCCGGTCAATATAATGGAGAGGTAATTGTAAAACTGGCGGATGTAGATCTCATTTCCGGCACTTAGATCCTCATACCACAAGTCAAACAGATCACACAGGAATTGCCCGTATAACTCCGGCGTCAGGGAATATGCCATGGTTCCTGAGGGAGTATCCAGCGGATCCAGGCAGGGAATGAACTGGAGATAATGAAAGCCCATCTTCTTATAATACTGATATATTTTTCTGATGGAAGAAGCAGTTCTCCGGTTCACCACGGTGAGGATGTTATATTCCACACCATATTGGTTGAAGCTGTCCACTGTTTTCATGATATTTAAAAATGTATCTTTGCCATCTCCGCCTTTCCGGTAAGAATCATGGGTATGTATGGTCCCATCTATGGAAATTCCTATCAGAAAATGTTCTCTGGCGAAAAATTCCGCCCATTCAGGTCCCAGGCTATAGCCGTTGGTCTGAAGGGCGAAGTGTATTTCCAGGTTTTTCCTATTATATTCCTTTGAAAGCTTGACGGCCTGCTCAAAAAAGGGAAGACCAGCCAGGGTGGGTTCTCCACCCTGAAAGGCGATGGTGCAGGCGATGTCTGCGTGGTCAAGGGCTTTTTCCAGGACGTTTTTTAAAGTTTCCTCCGACATGAAGCCATAAGAACCTTGCTCTCTTTTTTCCGTAATATCATGGTAAAAGCAATAATGGCATCTCATGTTGCACATGCCGGAAGCTGGTTTGATCAAAAGATTAACTGGAGGCATGGATTTAACTCCCTTCATCTGTAATTGGATAGATGATCCGGTTTTCGTGTTCTCTTGGTGATATGCCTGTAACTTTTTTAAATACCTTGCTGAAATAATAGGGGTTATCAAAGCCCAGCTTATCAGAGATTTCATACATCAGGTACTGGTGGGTATCAATTAGTTCCATGGCATGCTGTATCTTCACTTGTGCAATGTAATCGGACAGGGTAGTCCCTGTCAGTTTCTTAAAGGTATTGCTTAAATGGCCGGAGCTGATGTTTAAGGCTTCCGCAACATCGGCCAGGGTCAGCTTTTCCATGTAGTGTTCTTTAATGTAGTTTCTGGCTAAGTCCACCAGCTTGTCGGAACGGGTGGATTTCCGGTCGTTTAAAAGCCGGCAAAGCTTCTGACAGAAGCTTCTCAGCCATTCCAGGATGTCTTCCAGGCTGTTAAAATGATTTAACTGCTCGGCAATGTTGATGGTATAGGGAAAGATGTCCTGGTAACTGTCATCCCCTGTTTCAAAAAATGAATAAAGGTAGGTGTAGATGTTGATGCAGGCGCTGGTGGCCTGTTCCTTACGCGGCTTGTTTTCCCGGAACAGGATGATGATTTCTTCAAAGATGGTGGCCAGCTTTTCACTGTCGTTTTGGCTGATATAAGCGGTCAGCTCCTTTTTAAATACATTGATGTTGAATTTCTTTGCCTGGCTGAAATGGGAGGCCTGCCCCTCATAAAACACCACCTGGGATGAAGAGTCAAAGTAATAGTATTCCAGCGCTGTCAAGGCCTCGGAGAATGCTTGGGGAAGCTCTGAAATCGTTTCCTTTCCCCTGCTGACCCCATAAACGGCAGATAGTTCGAAATAGGTTTTTAATGCAACGCTGAATTTCTGGCAAAAATCCCTTATAACGCTTTGGGAAAAAGCTTCCCCTTTTAAGGAAGCTGTGGTGAGAAAGGTATCCTGCCGGTATTCAAGAATCGTATAATGAAAGAAAAACCTTGCTGCGATCCCGCCCAGTATGTCAATAAGCTGCCTGCTGACGGAATGCAGGTCATAGCTGCCCCCGCCTGTCTCAAAGTCTATATGAATAGGGTTTAAGGAAAACAGAATAACAAAAGGAGCCGGATACTGTTTCTCCAGTTCTTCCGGAACTTCAAAAACCTCCTCCTGAGAAAGAAAAAGGTGGCGAAACATGGTCTTTGCCAGGTCCTCCTGATTGCTTTTAAGCTGGCTGTCCGCAATCCGCTGCTGTTTATTGACAAGCAGTTCGCAGGCTTCCTTGGCCCGCTCCAAAGCGGCCACAAGAGCTTCTTCATTTAAATCGATTTTTACCAGATAGTCAGAGGCACCCAGGGAAAGGGCCTTTTTCACCAGATGGAATTCCTCTAAGTTGGTCAACACGATAAAAGCAAAGCTGCAGCCGCTTTCTTTACATTTTTCCACCAGATCCAGCCCGCTTAACACAGGCATCCGGATATCCGTTATAACGATATCCGGATGAAGATCCATGATCATGTCATAGGCGGAAGGGCCGTTGGTCGCCTTTCCGATAATGGTGCATTCATAATTTTCCCATATGATCAGGGAAGCGATGCCGGCCAGAATGAGCGGCTCATCGTCTATAATAATAATTCGGTACATGCTGTTTTTATACCCCTTTGTCAGCCCTTTCTAGAATTCCAGAGGAAGGGCAATGGTAATCAATGTGTATTGATCTAATTCGCTTTCCAGTTTTAATCCGTATTCTTCTCCGTAAACCAGCTTTAACCTCCGGTCTACATTTGGAAGGCCGATTCCGCTCATGTTGCTTCTGGTGATGCGGGAGGTATCCGTCAGCAGGTTTTCAATGTTTTCCGGAGAAATGCCGATGCCGTTGTCCCTCACAGTAATATAAAGAACGCCGTTTTGGGCAAAAACGTGTATCTGTATGAGCCCGTTTCTTCCGCTTGGCTCGATTCCGTTAAAGATGGCGTTTTCCACAATCGGCTGAAGGGTCAGCTTTACGATTTTGGCATCATAAAGAATCTCCTGGTCAACATCAGTGGTCACATCAAAGAGTTCAATATATCGGATCTTTTCTATAATAACATAATTCTGTAAAAAATCCAATTCCTGACGGAGGGTCACTTTTTCGTTGAAGCCTTTTGCCATGTTTTTTAACAGGGAGGACAGGGCAGTGACTACCTGGACGATCCCGCTGTTTTTCTGCATGGTTGCGATCCATTTTATGGAATCCAGGGTATTGTAAAGGAAATGAGGATTGATCTGTGCCTGAAGCATTTTAATTTCTAAGTCCCGTTTTTCTTTTTCGCTTTGGACCCTGGTTTCCAGGAGGTCGGAGATCCGGTTGGACATCTGGTTGATCTGCTTTCCTATGCTTCCGATCTCGTCGTCTGTCTCAATGGAACGGTCCGGATCGAAATTTCCCATGGATATGAATTCCAGGCGTTTTTTCAAGCGGCCGATGGGAGCGCTTAACTGGCGGGATATGAACCAGGATAAGGTCAGGCCGATGGCAAAGCAAAAAAAGAATATAAGGGCAATGGTGCCCCCGATCACTCCGTGGTCCAGGTTTAAATCTGAAATCGGAAGGATCTGAAAGAAGATCAGCCCGCTGACGGCTTGTCTTTGATAGGCAATGATGCATTCTTTTCCATTCAGCCAGGTGCGGAAATTGCCCTGGGGTTCTTTAAAGTCTTTCAGAGCGGCCAGCAGATTGGAGACATCAAAAGAATCCCCGTTCACAGAGGAAATAATACTTCCATCTAAAGTGGCTGCATAAAGGATCTGCCCATCCCCCATGCTTTTCAGTGTATCGGAAAACAGACGGGGCGAAATGGCCAGAAATATCCAGGCATCTTCCGGATGGCCGCCGGAGACATATTTTAAGGGCCTTAAAAGAGGAAGAAGCTTTGGCGTGTAATTCGTCGGAGAAAAGGGGTTGTCCTCCAGAGAAAGGAGATACTGGGTATTCTCTCTGGAAATCAGATCATGGAACCAGGGGGCATTTTGGATGTCTCCGGCATCGCGGGTGGAGCCGTAAGCATTCCCGGCCTGGAGGACTTCCCCATTGTTATAAAGTGTGATTTTGTAAATATATTTGCTGTAGCCTGAAATCGCACAGAAATCCCTCAGCACATTGGAGGCATACAGCTTAATATAGGCAGATTCCCCATTGTCCGACCGTCTTAAGGAGGAGGAAGAAAATAAAGACTTTCTTTCGGAACAGGTCACAACGATATTGACCATTTCCTCATAAGCCACTTCCATCCGGTCTGACAGTATCTGGATGCGGTTGACAGTATTTTCCGTTTCGTTTTCAATAGCATCCTTATAATAGGAGTGATAATTATAAAAACTTACGGCGCAGGCAATGCTTATAACTACCAGAAGATTATATAGAAGAAATTTATACTGGAATGTGCGGGGCATGGCAAGGATCCTTTCTGAACCCCGTGAGCAGTCGCCAAAGTCAAACAAGCTTGACTTTGGCTCGTTGTTTTCACGAGAATAAATTCAGTAATATCATATCCTTTATTCCAAAGAAATTCAATGAAATAGAAATTAATCTTAAAAAAGTATAAAAATCTGAATAAAATATATGTTTGGAAACATGAAAACCTGGGAAGCGTAAAAAAAATAATAGAATTATGCAAATCGTTTATTCCGATATGACCCCAAATCTGGTATCCTTTATAACATAAAGAACACATACGCGCGTAGTTCTAAAAAAAGGGAGGTTTCAAATCAATGAGATTAAGACGAGTTTTAGCTATTGTTTTAGCAGCCGGTATGGCTTGCGCATCTCTAACAGCATGCGGCAGTAAGACTGCTGAAAGCAGTGCTGCAGATACAACCGGAGCAACATCTGCTGCAGAAACAACAAAGGCAGACGAAAAAGCACAGGGCTCTGGCGAGAAGAAGGTTCTTTCCGTTACTACATGGGACTATGATTCATCACCTCAGTTCCAGGCAGTTGTTGACGCTTATATGAAAGAAAATCCAAATGTGGAGATCAAAGTCATCGACACATCAGCCGACGAGTACAACAATTCCTTAGGAATCAGCTTGTCCGCAGCACAGCCGGATCCGGATATCATCTGGGTAAAGGATATGGGCTCCATGCTTCAGATGGCAGATAAAAAGCAGCTCCTTCCTTTGGATGATTTCATGAAGAAGGATAACTTCGATACATCAGTTTACAACGGTGCGGCAGAACAGCTTCAGTACAGCGGAGTTACCTATGGACTTCCATATCGTTCCGACTGGTATGTGTTGTATTACAATAAGGATCTTTTTGACGCTGCAGGCGTTGCCTATCCTTCCAATGATATGACCTGGGATGAGTATGATGCTCTTGCAGCAAAGATGACCTCTGGAGAAGGCAGTTCAAAGGTATACGGAGGACATAACCACACATGGCAGGCGCTTGTAACAAACTGGGCCGTTCAGGATGGCAAGCACACAGTTGTTGACAAGGATTATTCCTTCTTAAAGCCATGGTATGAAGCAGCTCTTTCCTTACAGGATAATGGTTATATTCAGGATTACTCTACTTTAAAGACAGCGAATATCCATTACTCTTCCGTATTTAAAAACCAGCAGTGCGCTATGATGCCTATGGGAACCTGGTTTATCTCAACCATGATCCAGTCCCGTGCATCCGATGAGACTTCCTTTAACTGGGGCATTGCAAGGATCCCTCATCCGGCTGATACAGAAACCGGTTATACAGTAGGAGCTCTTACTCCCCTTGGAATCAGTGCTTACACTGATGAGCCTGACTTATCCTGGGATTTCGTAAAGTTCGCAACCAGCAAAGAGGCAGCAAACATCCTGGCTGAACAGGGCGTATTTACCGGTATCCAGACAGAGGAATCCTTAAAGACTATCTCTTCTGCACAGTTCTTCCCAGAAGGAGAATCAAATGTTGAAGCACTGTCTTATACACACTACTCATTTGACCGTCCTTTAGACCCACAGATCGAAGAAATCCGTAAGGTACTGGATGAAGTTCATGAAATGATCATGATCAAGCAGTATACCGTTGATCAGGGGATTGAAGAACTGAACAAACGTGTTACGGAAATCAAAGGCTGGTAAAATATAATTGCTTGCCCGGAGAGCGCCTTTTCTAAAATTACAGCAAGGCGCTCTTTTTGCGGCAAGAAGCAGGTGAAAAGGAGGTAAATCCTGTATGAAAGAAGTAAAAAAGACACTGACGTCACACCAGATGAAGGCAATCCGAAGTAACCTGATCGGTTATTCCTTTATTCTGCCTAATTTAATCGGGTATGCTATTTTCGTATTCATTCCCGTTATCTTTTCCTTTATTTTAAGTGTTATGAAATGGGATGGCTCTCAGGCTCCCATGGAGTTCGTAGGATTACAGAATTTTGCCCAGATTTTTAGTGACAGGATATTTGTCCAATCTTTTGTTCACACCATTCAATACGCACTGCTTACAGTATTCCCGACCTTAGTACTGTCGCTTTTACTGGCAGTTCTTTTGAATCACAAACTAAAGGGAATCGCCATTTTCCGTACTGCATTGTATTTCCCATATATTGCTTCCATCGTGGCAGTAGGAGCGGTGTGGAATATGTTGTTCCAGCCGGATTTTGGACCGATCAATGAATTTTTGAAATTCATCGGCATTTCCAAGCCTCCCAGATGGGTCGTGGATGTGAAGTGGGCCATGGTGGCCATTTCCGTGGTAAGCATATGGAAATACATGGGATACTATATGATCGTGTATCTGGCAGCCCTTCAGGGAATCTCAGGTTCTCTTTACGAAGCGGCCGGCATAGACGGTGCCAATGGCTTTCAGAAGCTGCGGTATATTACCATTCCCATGCTGACGCCAACCACATTCTTTGTTCTGATCATGCTGACCATCCAGTGCTTTAAGGTATTTGACCTTGTATACGTAATGACAGGCGGAGGTCCTGGCAACGCCACCAAAACCCTGGTCAATTATATTTATGAAAAGGCATTTACCTCATGGCAGTTCGGACCGGCTAGTGCGGGAGCCATTGTTCTGTTTTCTGTAGTGCTTATTATCACCCTGATTCAGTTTGCCGGTGAAAAAAAGTGGTCTAAGGATTTGATGTAAGGAGGGAAAGCGATGAGAACAAAAACAAAGGATTTAAGGATACTTCTGTATCTGGGATTGATTGCTTTATCCCTTTTTATGCTGGTGCCCTTTTACTGGATGGTAATTTCTTCTTTAAAGCTTAATAAAGACGTATTTTCCATACCAATGAAGTGGTGGCCGGATTCGATGCATTGGGAGAACTATAAAATAATCTGGAAGAAGCTGCCCCTTGTAACCTTCTTTTTTAATACCGCCAAGCTGACGGTCATTACGACCATCATCCAGTTGTTCACCAGTTGTTTTGCTGCTTACGGTTTTACGAAGACGCGCTTTAAAGGCAGGGACTTGATCTTCCTTATGTATGTTACCACCATAGCCGTTCCGTGGCAGGTCTACATGGTTCCCCAGTTTATTCTGGTTTCCAAGCTGGGCCTTAACGACACTCATTTAGGATTAATCCTGATGCAGGCCTTTTCCGCATTCGGTGTGTTTTTGATCCGCCAGTTTTATATCAGCATCCCTGATGAATTGTGCGAAGCAGCCAGGATCGATGGATTGAATGAGTATGGCATATTCGGAAAAATCGTATTCCCTCTTGGAAAACCTGCAATGGCGACCTTGACCATCTTTACATTCACCAATGTATGGAACGATTTTATGGGACCGTTGATCTATTTAAAGACAAAGGAATTAAAGACCATCCAGTTGGGTATCCGGATGTTCATATCCCAGTTCGGAGCGGATTATGCATGGATCATGGCAGCCTCCGTATGCTCTCTGATCCCGGTCATCATTGTGTTTTTAAGCTGCCAGAAGTTCTTTGTAGAGGGCGTTGCGGCCAGCGGAATCAAGGGTTAAATGGAAAGGGGAAGTATATGGCACAGACATTGGAACAAATAAAAACCTATCCTGGAATGGAAGAGGGCATGGTTCAAAAGGCTCTTGACGATGCCGTAAAGATCGTCAAAGAAAATCTTACGGAATTTACCGATAAATTCCAGTCTTCCAACAGTTTCGACGGATTTTATGAAGCAACAGAAAATGTGGAATGGACAACAGGATTCTGGACAGGAGTGATCTGGCTGGCTTTCGAGCATACCGGTGATGAGTCATTCCGGAAAGCTGCAGAAGTACAGGTAGAAAGCTTCCTTAACAGAATTGAAAATAAAATCGACGTAAACCATCATGACATGGGATTTTTATACAGCTTATCCTGTGTGGCAGCCTATAAGCTGACCGGCAATGAGCACGCAAAAAAGGCCGCCCTTCTGGCGGCGGATCATTTGGCAGAACGCTACAGGGAAAGAGGCAGATTTCTTCAGGCCTGGGGAAATCCGGGAGAACCGAAGGAATACCGTCTGATCATTGACTGCCTGTTAAATCTCCCCCTGCTTTACTGGGCAACGGAAGTGACAGGAGATCCCTCTTATGAAGAAAAGGCGGAGAACCACATAAAAACCGCCATGAAATGCATTCTGCGTCCGGATCATTCCACCTACCATACTCATTTCTTTGATGTGGAAACAGGGGAACCAACTTACGGTGTGACCCACCAGGGAAACCGCAACGGCTCTGCATGGGCCAGAGGCCAGGCCTGGGGCATATATGGAATCGCCTTAAGCTACCGGTATTTAAAAAATACAGAATACATGGATCTGTTTTGCTGCGTAACCGATTATTTTATCCAGCACCTGCCGGAAGATCTTGTTCCTTACTGGGATTTTGACTTTGATACGGGAAACACAGAGCCGAGAGATTCTTCAGCTTCTGCCATTGCTGTGTGCGGAATCCTGGAAATGGCAAAATATTTGGAAAAAGATAAGGCCATGGTATACTTGGATGCGGCTGACCGGATGCTTCGGGCCCTTGTGGATCATTGTGCCAACAAGGATTACAAAAAATCCAACGGACTGCTGCTTCACGGCACCTACGCCAGGGATTCCAAAGAGAATACCTGTACCAACCGGGGCGTAGACGAGTGTAATACCTGGGGCGATTATTTTTACATGGAGGCACTTACCAGGCTTTCACAGGACTGGGAGCTGTACTGGTAGGAACTGGTGGAAGAGTAAGGAGAAAAAAATGAAAACAAATCTGCTGTATGTTTTTGCCGATCAGTGGCGGGCTCACGCCATGGGATTTATGAACATGGACCAGGTGGTGACTCCAAACATTGACTCCTTTGCCCAGGAGAGCATGAGGTTTACCAATGCTTACAGTACGTACCCCTTATGTTCTCCTCACAGAGCTTCTCTGATGACGGGGAAATACCCTTTCCGTGTAGGAATGTGGACCAATTGCAAAATAGGATTGGAAGAGAAGGTCATGCTAAGGCCCCAGGAGATCTGTATGGGAGATGTACTAAAGGACGAAGGATACCGGACGGGCTACATTGGCAAATGGCATCTGGATGCTTCAGAACTTAACTTTACCTCCAGCCCAAAATCAGGGGCAAGAGACTGGGATGCCTATACGCCCCCTGGAGAAAGAAGGCATGGATTTGATTACTGGCTGTCCTACGGAGCCTGGGATGACCACTTGGACCCCCATTATTGGCAGGATGATGAAAGACAGATAAAACCGGGAAAATGGTCTGCGGAATTTGAGACAGATAAGGCCATTGAATATATGGAATCCAGGAAAGATGAAGAACAGCCCTTTGCCCTGTTTTTATCCTATAATCCGCCCCATCTTCCTTATGAGCTGGTGCCGGACCGGTATTATGAAAAGTTTAAGGATTTGGAAGTTAACTACCGTGAAAACGTTCCTGAGGAGATGAGGGAAAAGGGAGGGCTTCTGGAAACTCAGACAAGACAATATTATGCTGCGATTTACGGGATGGACGAACAGTTTGGAAGAATCCTTCAATATTTAAAGGATCATGACATGGAAGAGAATACCATGGTCATCTTATCGGCGGACCATGGAGAAATGCTTGGTTCTCACGGGCTGATGAGTAAAAATATCTGGTATGAGGAATCCATTCATATCCCTCTTATGATCCGCCAGAAGGGAAGAATTAAGAATGTGGAAAATGACGGGATATTTGCCAGTCCGGACCACATGCCGACCATTCTGGAGCTCCTGGAAATTCCCGTACCTGAAACATGTGAGGGCTATGGCCATGCTAAGGGGATGTTCGGTAAGGACGAGAACGAGCCCCGGGATATGCTGATCTGCTCTTATCCAGGCGGTGCGGAGATGGTAAAAGCATTTTCCGACAAAGGCCTCAGCCATAAGGCTTATGGCTGGAGAGGCATCAAAGATAAGCGATATACCTATGTCATTTTCAACGGCTATACTCCGGGAGAGGAGCAAAAGGAATATCTTTATGATAATATAGAGGATCCTTATCAGGTTAATCCGGAGGTATTGGAGCCGGATTGCCAAAGGGCGGAGATTCTGGTATACCGGGAAACGCTTAAAAACTACCTGAGTCAAACGGATGATCCGTTTTTGTGGGAGCGATAGAAGATCAATAGAACAGGGGGGCGTTGCACAATCAATGCTGTCAAGTTAGGAAAAAAACGTACGAGAAATAAAATCTAAGAAATTAATTTTCTCATGATAATTATTTCAGGCGTGGTTAAAAAATGGTATACTATATACCTCTGTCATTGGAAACAGGATCAGAATGCTCTTTTTTATTAGAGATGTGTTTTTAGATTCATATCAAATGTTTTCCAATACTGGGCACCAGAGCGTTCGCATTTTCTATTTGGTCGTAGGGGCGAACGCTCTTTTTGTGCCTTTTCAATTATTTTAGCCAGTATCCCTTTCATATTTTCTAGTAAAAGAAAGAGAATTGCTCTTGCTGTAAGGCCACACAAGTAACTCCGATTTGTCTGATAGTCTCTTTTTTGTTTCCCTTTTGCCGTATCTTTTCCTTTTTATTACTTTCTTTTTTCAATATAGATACGATATTTGCCCATAAATAAATGTGCATAAAACTCCTGACGGATACATTCTGGCTTTTTTCCACAGAATTTTTCAATCAATAATCAATCTTTCAGCTCTCCATACTTTGTTTCTATCCCTCAACGCCGGAAATAAAGTTCCTTATAATCACTGATTTTCAGTTTCGAATCAAATATGTTTGTAACAAGCATCTCTATTTCTCCACTTTCAAGTGGAAATTTAATAATCATTAATGGAATTTCTAATCCTTTATGTATGTCCATAACCACGCTTTCACCCAGTGATGCATCATTTACACATAGGAAAGAAAAGACTTTGAACATCTCATTAAATAAAACAAATCCTTTTGGTGAAGAGCTTGAATGATTTTTTGCGATGGATACCCATGGTCGAACAACAAAACCGGCCGATAACAGGAATCGCTCTCCAAGGCAGGGGAATCCAGTAATGATTCTGTGTGTGCCCGTTCTCCTGAACAGACATTTCCAAAAATGACATCTGAAATCAGATGATTTGTCACATTGTAAAGCATAGATACTTTCGGAATATGCAGGATTTGGAATACCATTTTTCATTGATTATGCAACATCCCCATTATTATTCTACAAGCCGATATACTATGGTAAAATTTATACTTATGTAATCAATTAGTATTTTAATGTATCCAATAGTAATTGGAGAATTCTTGTTTAAATGATAAAATATAAAATAAATAAAAAATTGTAAAATAAAGGTAAAGATTTGTTAATTGTCAAGTAATTTAGTAAACAGACTGTTTTTAGCAGTGGGTATATTTACTCCCATCATAAAGAAGAAATAGTGTGGATTCGCTTCGTTGAGACCGACAGACTCTGTTGCCTTTTCAGGAGGTCTGCCAAGCCTGGACCCTAGAAGAAAGCCTCTTCGTGTTCAGATTGATCAGGTTGGTTTTTGGGGAATATATTAATTAACATGTTGTGATAAATGAAGTAAGAGAAAAACTATAAATACGGTGAACAAAACCAGGTAATTTTATTGGAAAGAGAGCATCTATGCTCATACAATGGGGAAAAAGAGAGGAAGGGAGGCAAAAAGAGTGTCTTGTTATTGCAGAGAAATAAGAAAATGTGAGGCTGATATTAGAAAAATATCCCATGCACGCAAGCGTTTCCAGGAAGCGAGCCAATGCAATGATGGAAGGGTTAAGAATCATATAAATAATCTGGAGTTAAACCACAGTTTGTGCATAACACCCGATAATATCGGGGTACTGTCCGAGGCTATTTTACTCAGCAACAGGTTGTACCGACAAAGATCCGGGGATCTGCTGGACCACTGTGAACAGGAATTAAGCAGTCTGGAAGAACGATTATCTGACATGGAACGCTGGGATTATAATTATCATGAGCGTGAAGAGGATGACTAAAGAAGATAAGAATGGGGGGAGTGACCCAGATGGAACTGTTTCAAATAAGTATACCGGTGTTGGAAGAAACCTGTAAAGGACTTAGCAAAGATATTGAACATTATACCCGGATTGCAAATGAGGTAAAAGTATGCTGTAATACCCTCACAAGCGGTTCATGGGAAGGATATGCAAGGGATTGTTTTGTAGAAAAGAGTCAGGTGTGGTACAATGAGACAAAGCAGTTTATCAATCAGTTGACCGCACTGCATCTTACTTTATCCGGGAAAGTACTTCCAAGAGCCATAGAATTAAATCAGAAAGCTTTGCGGTTTCCGGAAATACTGGAGGGAGGGGGAGGAGGATCTGGAAGTGAAAACCTCTTAACCTACAATGAAGACAGTCAGGAAACCATTGATTACTGCCACCGGATGCTGCAGGCAGATTACGAGGAGGTATGGGATCTGCTGGAGTCAGGGAGAAAAGAATTAAGCGGACTGTCCTATGCAGAAAGAACAAAAGATAAGCTAACCAGTGAAATTAAGGAATGCATCGAAGAAATTGTAACACAGAAAGCCAGGCTCCAGGCATTGCAGTCAGAAATGAGAGAATACGGCGAAGGAATCAGGGAGCTGGAATCAGAAGTCATAAAGGATATGTCCCAGTACGAGATGCCGGAAGGCTGGACCAGTGGGATGGTAGAGATACACCGGCAGTTTGGAAGCTTTAAGACGATAGAGGCTGGTGTGCTGACCCATAACTGGAGTCAGATGCAGGAATACATTGATAAAGTATGGGAGACCCTGCCGGACCGGGAACGGAAGGAGCTGATCGACCAGTTAAAGCAGGAATTAATGGGGAAGGAGATTTTGGGAGTTAATGACCCCAGAAAGCAGCTTGCAATCGTAGTTCTGGAAGAAAAGGGATATCTTGTGATCAACAACCGGCAGATATCTTTGCAGGCAGGATACATAGAAGAAGCAGTCGGCGCATTAAGCGGTATCCAGATGAAAGACGGATCATTCCAATATAGCTGGAATGATAACGGGAGGCTGCTGGAACAAGGGCAGAATAGTCAGGAGGCGTTATTAAAGCTGGTTGAGATATTTAAATTACTGCCTGTGGAAACAATGGCAGAATTAAAGCAGTTAGTTGGAGCAGACCGGATATCCATGGAAGCATATGAGAGATTGAAACAGATGTGTCAGTGGTATCAGCTGCCAAAGCTGGAGCAGGAAAAGCTTCTGGTTTTGCAGGAACTGGAGGCGAACAAAGACCGTTTGATGACAGACCTGGGTCTGGATGAAAAGGCGTTTGAGCAGATGAAGGCTCATCATCTGGTCATAGTAGAGCTCTGGGGAGAATATGAGAAGGCCATCGAAGCTTACCAGCGGCTGGATGTGGAAACCAGACTGGATCTCTATGGTTTGGAGGGAAATCCTGAAACAGAGTACATATTTCTGACAGATCCGCTGCTGATGGAGTATGGAAAAGAGGAACGTCTGGCAATGCTCAGGGAGATCCAGGGGCAAAACGGAGTACTTAGCCGGGAAGCATATGAAAGAATAACGGGAAAGTCAGATCCTTATGGGATGATGTGTGCTAAAATTGAGATATCGCATTCAGGCAGCCTTTGTAAAATGACGTATGGAGATGTGGGAATTTCCGTGGCACAGTCAGAAAATGAAAGAATTAGTGGGTTCGCGTTTATCCTGCTGGCAGCATTAACCGCCACATATTCATATAAGAGCAATAATCCGGAAGCATACGAAGGGAATCTGGATTCAATATATCGTCTGGACCGGATGGAACTTGACAGTAAAAATGGTTTTAAGAGCTATGAATATGTGCCATTGACACCAGAAACGTTAAAATGGCTGAATGAAAAGTATCCAATCGCCGGGGACCCTAATTTTGTTGGGCCAATTGCTAATGAGGGTTCGGGGCAGGCAATAAATGCTGGGTTTGATACTACGAGAATTAATGTAGCAAATGGTCCGACTAGATTCAGCCCATCAAATAATGCAGGTTTGGAACATGTTAAAGGCAGACATTTCTCACCTGGAAAAAATGCAGGACAATTTAGTATAACAGTTGATGAATTGAAAGATATTCTAGGAAGAAAAGATGTAATAAATACTGTTGGTACAATTTCTCAAGAGTCGGGACAGTATGTAAGAGTCGTAGATGTTGGACAAAATATAGGAACAGTAAAACCAAGTATTCCAGAAGTTGGAGGTCAAAGTACCTCTTGGATTGCAATTTATACGGATGTAAAAGGGAATTTAATTACAATATATCCGGTTCCAGCCCCACATTAATTTTTCTAAGGAGAGTTTTATGGAAAGACAAGAAGAACAATTATGGCAAGAGTGTAAAATGGTTTTTAGTCAAACCAAGAACATCAAAACAGACGAACTGTTGAGTGCAATAATTAATATTGTGAAAAAATATGAAAATATTTTAAGTGATGTAGCAGACAAGGATTTTTTGGATTACATAACGAATATGGACTTTTCGGATTTTATTACAGGAACAAATGGTGATAATTATGAATTGATTTTAAATGGTTACATGAAAACAGATAAATGTAGCCTAAGTGAAATATGGAGAATCTTATCACAGCTCATTTGGGATCTTAGTGCGATGGTTTCCGATAGGGTTTGTCCAAGTTGTAGGGGAGATAATCTTGCTTATTACACAGATAAAACGGATACGCATTTGTATGAATCATGTTTGGGATGCTTTTCTACTTGGGAAACTTCAAAGTTGATTAAAAGACCGAAAGAGATATTTCCAGCTCCTAAAAGTGTTCTAACTAGGTTCCGGATAATTTAGTTAAGTTCATAATTTATGCGTTAAATGAAAAGGTAAATTCATATTTTGGGGGTGCGTGAACTGCCCCCCCAAAAGTTAGACCTGATATGATCCTCTTAAAGTCAATGTCATTAAGTTAAGAAGAAAGTCGATAGATAAGATTATGAAGTAGGTGGCGAATTCAATTATGAGTTCGCCACTTTTGTGTAAAAGCACATGCCAAAAACAGATGAGCATTTATGATCATCTGCAAATTCGTATTCCATTAGTAGTGACTAGGAAATCCGGTATACAAATCCAATTGCATTTTTTATGTTTTGAAATCTCTTATATATCCTATCAGGACGTATAGAAGATAAGTACTTTGGTATCAATGCAAGCAAAATTTTTTCAGTTATCTTCCCGTTGTAATACTGACGACAAAAGTTTACTGCATTTGAAAAGTCAATCCTTTTGTTTGGAGGTGTTTTTATCTGATATGCTATTAATGCAGAAAAATTATACATAATCAGTTTTGAGAAAATCTCTTGAAGTATCAAATCATATTTCTTGCTATGAATACTAGCCAGGCCAATATTATACTTTAGCTCCCGAAAAGATGTTTCAATATCCCACCTCATTTTATATAAGAGTTTTAACGTTTCTGCCGGAAAAGCATCTGCTGGTAAATTAGTAAAGAGTGTTTCATATGATTGGCAACAAGCAATAACAGCCTTTCAAAACGGTATTGCAACAGAAGCACAAAAAAGTTATTAGAAAGCGGACATTGGGTTGCTCCATAGGGGGTAAAAATGGATAATATAATTTGGGATTTTTATAAAGGGTATGAAGGAGAAGGTGAAATTCAATTTATACAGGTACTTGACAATGATAATAGAAATGTCATAAGAATATGGGATGGATATTTTGACGACATCATGGAAAAAATTGAACCAGAGGCAAGTGGATGGACTGGCTTGGCGTATTGTTATAACCTTGTTGAAGGATGGTATGATGAAAGTCCATGGCAAATACCTAATCTTATGAAAGCATTTCAGCAGATTAAACAAACTGAAAATGCAAAATTTCGATTTCTCAACTCTAAAAAGGTAACAGATGAAATTTGTAATCTTCTGAGTAATGCACTTGACAATGACAATTATGTTTATATTGCAAGAGAATAAATTGAATTTTTTCAATTGGATTTTTTAACAATTGTAAAAGTTTTTTGGACCTTTAAACCAGGGTTATTATTTGGTTTGAAGATCTGTTTCGTTGATTTTGTTTTAAATTATTATAATTTATAGATAAATATTAACAGTTTAACCCCATGCATAAATCCATGCTGATACAGAAAATTTTCTTCTGATGTAAGTAAATTCGTGAGAGAATCAATGTAATATTCAACCAGTTCCTTCTCTTTGCTGGGTAAATGTTCGATAAAAATTTCAGCCTGCAAAATTTGTTCATCTTCCTTCTTTGATTTGTCAGGCTGATTTTTATTGAATATATCAAGTAGCATGTTGATACGTTCCTGAATGAACATATCCAATAATTCCTGTTCTGTCATAATACTCCCCTCCTTTGAAAACATACGATGCCGGAATAATTACAGAAAGTCGATACCAGAAACTACTAAAAATCGGTGTTTTAAATTGGACAAAGAGATTAGGCGGATTCAAGTATTACTGGTTAAGATGGTCGATATTAATAAGCCTATTATACCTTGGGAAAGTATGGGAGGAATATATTTATATTCTGATATAAAAGAAACCAGAGAACTACTAGGAAATACACAATTGGTTTCAGGAACAGTATTGAATAATTTATGGGTAAGGTATGAGATTAAGGATACAATGTATCTGTTTTTTACACTTGGTCAATGGAAAGCTTTTTAAAATGACCACATTGGATAATTACAAAGGCAAATTATTTTGTAATATTGGAGTTGGAACATTAGAATCTGATTTATTAAAGTGCGAGCCTACGTTTATCTATGATGATTTTGAAGAGATTTATGAACCCCCCAAAGGCGCTTTTTTGAAGACGGATCCTATATCAAAAAAGTCACTCAAATATCTGTTTACATCAAGGAATTAGATAATGATGACTTTGAAAATGCCAATTGGTAGCAAACTTTCAATTAAGTTTTGACCTTGAAAATTTATGCTACACTTCAAATTTATGAGAAGCTATAACAGTGCTATAATTTAAGGACAACACGGTGTTTGGCTGCTGGTATCTCGCAGGCCTTTCGGCGAAGCCTTGTTATCTTTGTATAAAATGTGACTCTCCTGGTTGTCTTTATTATTTCATAACTGGAGGGATTTGGGGAACGGCAGGTTATTCATCGCTTACTATTTTTTGCTGTTACTTTTCTGGTTCATCATAAAAAAGATATTTTTAAAACTTCTCTCATATTTTAATTTATACACTTAGCAATAATAGGAGGCAGCCGTATATTTCGGCTGCTTTCTATTATGTATACGATCAACATAGTGGAGAATGGACAAGAGGTAGAATGATAATATTCAAAGAACAAAGAGAAACCCAATGCTCATTCGTAAAGCTTTTCCCGGTAATTATGGACGAATGCTGTTTAGGGCTTTCTGCACTTTTCCCATCATACGTATAGAGACGGAGTAGGTTTCCTTGTTATTCATGAAAAGCAAAGCGCTTTCCCTGGAATATTTTTCCACATGCTTCAGATTTATAAGGGTGGAACGGTTACATTGGCAGAAGTTAGAATTCAGGGAGGTGTGGTATGCTTTCAGTGAGCCTGAAATTTGCCGAACTCCATTTCTGGTATGAACAGTAAGCTTATGGGAATCATCACCGGTCGTAATCGCTACAATGTCATTTTGATCCAGAACCAGGGAATCTTTATCAACTTTAATGGATAAGAGCCGGTTGGAAGAGTCAAGCTGTGCTTTGTAATTTCTTTCTGCATTTTGTATGCAGGAGCAGATTTGTTCCGGCAAGGTCTCTGAATCATCTTTTATAATAAAATCCATTGCTTCCACCTTATAGCGGAAGGTTAGCACAGCCATTTCACTGTGTGTTGTTACAAAAACAACATAGCCACGTGGATCATATTTGCGTATTTCCTGGGCTAATTCAATTCCATTTTTATTTGACTGCAGATCAATATCCAAGAAGTAAAGTCCGATAGTATTGGAGCGCCTTCGCATGGAAAGCAGTGTCTCCGGTTTTGAAGTTACACAGTAAAGCATGGACTCGGTTGAGTTCATTAATAGATATTTCGCTATGATGTCTTCCCAGCGTGTTAATTGTCTTTTATCATCTTCACAAAGGTATATGTAGATCATTTTTGTGCTCCTTATTAATCTTATGTATGAGGATTAGTTCTTGTGTGAAATAAGGTTCTTCATAAGTAGTATTCCAGATTGTATTTTTATAATTATTTAAGATTGTATCTACATTAAATAGACCGACTCCTCTGTTTTCTCCTTTTGTTGATATTTCATGGCTTCGAAGATCTGATACGGCATAAATTGGAGGAACTGCAGTGTTTTGAATGATGAGATAAAGATCTTTCTCTTTATAAAACATACAGAAACGCACTTCTTTTTCTTCTGTTTCCATGGCAGCCTCTATAGAATTATCTAAAAATATGCCAATGATACGGGAAAGGTCCAGACAATCCATGTTTAAAGCATTTATTGGTTCAGTAAGCTCTATTTCCGCTTTGATCCCTATCTCCATCATGTAGACGAATTTGGAGGAAAGTAGACTTTTTAACGCGGTATTCTTTATATTGGAGAGATTTCCCAACTTGGTATCTGATTCTGTAAAAGCACGGCTGATGGGGAGGATTCTTTCGCAATAATACTCCTTTAAACTCTCAATATTATCTTCCTTAAGATATCCTGACAATGTGCTTAGAATATTCATGTAATCATGTTTAAACTTTCGCATAACTACATATGATTCTTCCAGCCTGTCTGTATAAATTCTCAAGTTTTCAAATTGAGCCATTCGATGCTTATAAGCTTGTTCTGCTAATGTTATCTTATAAATATAAGACATAAGAAAAGCTGTGATTGCAAATAATATTAGAAATATAATTCCGTTTAAGGCAATAACACCGTAATTGTAACCTAAATGTTCACCATAAGAGAAGTTAAAAATATAGAGAAAAACAAGGAATATCAAATCTATAAAAACGGCCGTCAGTAAATGTTTGTTAATAAAAAAATGGGAGATTTCTAACTTTTCATGAAAGTACCAACCTATTAGTTTAGTTGTTATTCCGCAATATATACAATAGATAACAGAAAAAATAACTGACAATTTTTCATGGGTCATTATTGTCTCCATCTCCATTTTTAATAAGGCCACCGCCATCCACATAAACAAGTAATTAAATGCTACAATATAGAGATAACCAAACAAGTAGCAGCATATATTGAAAATGTGATTTTTTGTAAATAAAAGAGTGAAAATGATTATTCCTATACTAGTCAAAAATGTACTAGTTTGTCCAAGTGATCCTTCAAAGCTAAAAAAGACGCTAAAAATATATAAAAAGATAATTGCTCTTTTTATATATGAATATTTATGTGGTAGCAAATTTATATAAGAAAAATAAACACATAAACTTCCAGCCATAGTACAAATCAAATTATTCATGATTCACCCCACTTTAACGAATATAAATATTTTACCTTGTTATGCAGGGAAAGTAAAGAATATTGTATTAAAAAAAGCAATAATTTACACTTGGGAAGGAATATACAACGAAAATAGCAAAAATTTTATTTTGTTCAAATTTATGATAGGATTAAAGTCGAATGGTGGTGAAAAATATGAGCATTTCAAAAATATCTACAGAAGTTTGTAAGTGGATGAATAAAATTAATAATAAGAATCCAGAAGAAAATGAGATAATACAGCATGGATTAGAATTGTTATTAGACAATGTCTTGAAATTCCTCCTCATTCAAATAATTGGAATTGTTATAGGAATGGGTAAAGAGACAGCTTTGATTTTGTTTTCCTTTTGCGGTTTAAGATTACATGCAGGGGGGATACATGCTAAAACAGGTATAGGTTGTACCTTGAGCATGATTGCTATTTGGGCCGCCTCCATTTTATTTAACATGTTTTTTGAAATTAAAATAGCAATATTGCCTTATGTTTATATATTTTGCGCTTTATTAATTGTGATATATGCTCCGAGAACTATTAATATACAATATTTTTCTTCAAAAGATATATGGAGAAAGAAAGTATTGTCCCTTGTTTTTTTAACATTGTTATTGGTAGTTGCGGCGTTAAATTCAGAATTACGTGGATTTATAGTATATCCGGTTTTTATTGAAGTATTAACATTACTTCTTAGAAATAAAACAAACGAAAAGGAGAAAGATGAAGATGAAAAAAGAAACCATTATGAAGCTTCAGAAAACATTAACAAAAATTTCGCTTAATTCAATAGGAAGGAGTTTTCCTATTGGTTGTTATGAAAGAAAAATTCCGGAAGCAGTATTAAAAATGCATAACGAAAATTCCAAATAGAAATATGAGGAAAAGAATGATAACTTATAGTTTATGTTCAAACAGTCCGGTATGAGTTATATAATGATCATATGGTCATTATAAATGGAAAAAGCGCTGATATGTTTAAGAAAAAAGTACATATAAGTTTATTGTATGATTTTCAAATCCAATAAGTTGGAATTTGTATTATGACTGTAGTAACTAGGGGGAAACTTTTGTATAGGAAGGTTAGATTTCTGTAATCTAGTTAAATAAGTATATGCAGAATCTGTCTTCAACCAGAAGTTTTATGATACTCAGTAGAATAAGGTGTAAATGATTACTGCCCTTTGAGCTAATTTCAAAGGGCAGTCAGTCAATATTGGAGCTATTTGCATGAAATATGTTTGGGTTTCCTGCGCAAGGGATGACAAAGATAGGAGAAAAGTCAGATGATAAAGAAACTATATCGAAGAATTTTAATACTGGATTATAATTTAGCAGATGCTTTTGTGCAAAAGAATATCATGTCAAAGCGCAGAAAAAGAAAGATTATTCCAGATGAATATTTTATTGATGTGACAACCACCATACCGGAAAGAAAAGTTGTAGTGGAAAATATTATATTTAACCAATGTGAGTAATTGATTAAATAAGTGAAAACAATGTCATATTAGGCTAAATATTATATTAAATATTAGAATCACTGTAACTGTTCAGCCCCCTAATTTAAAAATATGTTTCGGAGTATTTATAATTACGTACCGAAATGCGTTGTATGGAGGAGTGGAATCTAATTTGTGTTTTTGGAAAAAATGGCTTCTTTTTGGTAAGAATAAAGATATGAAAATTCTTATCGAAAAGGAGCCTGTTTATGGTTCCAAGGACATTCTTCGCTTGCTCAGGAGTTTGATTCAGCCGAAAATTTTTGAGTGCCAAAATGATGATTAATAGAAAGGTTAAACGGATAATTGCGAAAAAACCCACCCCACAAGAATATTCATCTTTCCAGACTTTGTTGAAATGACAACTATTGGAAAAAACCTATTTTGCGCTTGAGATTTTATAGATTGTATACATAAGAAACACTGTAATAACAAATAGCACCAGGAAAATAATCCCATTTAATGCAATGATATCATGAGTATAGCCAATGCGTTCTCCATATGAAAAGTTAAATATATAAAAAAGTACTAACAAAAGAAGATAAACAAAAATAGCTTTTAATAAATCGTGATTAGTTAAATACTTAGCAATAGTTAGCTTTTCATGTATGTAATAAGCAATTAATTTAATAGTGGTTCCGCAAAACATGCAATAAATACAAGAAAAAATTATAAGAAGCAAATTACGTGTAATTAGTACCTCTATATCTATTTTAAAGATGAAATCAACCATCAATAAAAACAGATAGTTAAATGTAATTGCATAAAGATAGCCAAATAAATAACAGGACAGACTTAAGTAACGATTATTTGTAAAAAAATATATCAAGAGTATGTTTCCCCCAAAGGTGATAAACGTACTGGCCTGTCCATAGATTCGGTTAAAAAGAAAAACAGTACTAAAAGTGTATAAAAATACAACAAGTCGTTTAATAAATGTCAACTTATCGGGAAGTAAATATATACAAAAAAAGTAATGACATAAGGCTCCTGTAAAAGTATAAATAAAATAAGTCATGATGTATCTCCTCGCCAGTATATATATGCATACATTTTACATTATTGTAAATGGAAAGTAAAGGAAATTGTATAAAAAGAACGTGCACTTTGCCCTTAGATATAAAAATATCACGAATATTGTATGAATATTTTGTTTTCGTTAATAGATGGTGATATGTGGTTAAATGGCGGTGATAAAATGAGAGAGACAGATTCCGAAAAACCTGCCTCTCATAAGATATTTCATATTTAAAATTTACTTACATTCTTCCAAAAGTATCCTTGGTTCGGCGACCATGGAATAATTGGTGTGGTAGATAACAAATCCAGGGGCTGCGCCTGTCACCTTTTTGATCTGCTTTTTCTGCACATAATCCACTTCCACCTTATCGTTTTCACGGCCTTTGGAGTAGTAGGCGGCCAGGGCTCCGGCCTCCTCAAACACCCGGTCGGGAAGCTCTTTTCCTTCGGACTTTACGATCACATGGGATCCGGGAATTCCTTTTGCATGGAACCACCAGTCGCTGTTTCCTGCCACTTTAAAGGTCAGCTCTTCATTCTGATAATTATTTTTCCCCACATAAATATGGAATCCGCCAGAAGAAAGGTAGTGGAAGGGCTTGCTTGTGATCTTTGGCTTCTTGTCGCCGGTACGGCGGTGCTTAATATAACCGTATTCCATCAGCTCTTCTTTGATCTGTACAAGATCCTCCTCCATTAAGGCAATGTCCAAAGCAGCGCTGACGGATTCCAAATGGTCGATTTCCCGTCTGGTTTCTGCGATTTGTTCTGTTACGGCTTCAAAGGTGCGCTTTAGTTTGTTGTATTTGTCAAAATATTTCTGCGCATTTTCCTTTGCAGATAACTGATCATCCAGAGGAATGGTAATGTCCTCATTGGTGTAATAATTAAGGCAGATAAGCTGTTTGTCTCCTCCTGCCAATTCATATCCATAGGTATTGATAAGTTCACCATAGACCTTATACTTGTCCTTTTTCTCCGTATCCTTTAGCTGTTTGGACTGCAGATCGTATTTCTTATAATTCCGCTCCAAAGCGGTCTGCACGATTTTCCGTAAGTCTACGGATTTCTGACGGATTCTGGTGATGGTATTTTTTGAAGCATAATAGGTTTCCAAAAGGGGACTGATGGAATCAAAGCATTTGGATACATAGCCTTCTCCCTGATAGCAGGTTAAGGGGAGGGCGGAGAATTCCACAGGTTCTTCCATTTTATATATAATATTTGGGGTGAAATGTCCATGCTTTACATCCTCCATAACAAAGGAAAACATGCGGTATAAATGAACCAGCTCCAGTTGTGACAGCCCATTGGCAGATAAGTCCCCGTCAATGGAAGCCAGGTGGCAGAGTTCATGGCCCATAATCGGGCTTAAACCGGTCAGCTTCAGGTACAGCGCTTTTTGTATGGGGGCAGCGGTATGACCGATCACATCTATGAATTCTTCCTGGGTGATGGTCAGGGGGTCTTTTTTCTCCATGGTCTGAGGAATGAAATAGGTTCTTCCCGGCAAAACCTCTCGTACAGAACTGACCTGGGCGGAAATGTGCTTGATGCTGTCTAAAATCAAGTCCTCTTCATTGCAAAAGATGATGTTGCTGTGTTTTCCCATGATTTCAATGATGAGTTTTTTGATCCTTTTGTCGCCTAATTCATCGAAATGCTCCACTTCCATGCACAGGATCCGTTCCAGTCCCGGCTGGCTTACCCGGATGATGCGCCCATTTCCAATGTGCTTTCTTAAAAGCATACAAAAATTGGGGGCGGTCATTGGGCTTTGTTTATTTGTCTCCGTAAAATAGATGAGAGGAAGACTGGCGCTTGCCGAGATCAGGAGCCTCCATGTATTCTTCTGGTTTTTAACAGTAAACAGCAGTTCATCCTTCTCTGGCTGGGCAATTTTTGCAATTTTCCCGCCCTCCAGCCGGTCTTTCATCTCTGCTGTGAGATTTGCCATAACAATTCCGTCTAATGCCATTGTTCGTTTCCTCCGGTTAATGGTCTATATAATAGGATAGTATAGCACAGAATTAGCCTTCTGTAAAATTAAAACCAATTGACTTGTTTTTTATTATGACTTATAATGGATTATATCTATGGCGAAAGAGAGGCATATAGAATGATTAAGAGCATGACAGGTTTCGGCAGATGCGAAACCGTCACGGATGAGTATAAGATTTCCGTCGAGATGAAGGCTGTAAATCACAGGTATTTGGATTTAAGCATAAAGATGCCGAAAAAGTTTAATTTTTTTGAAGCAGGGATCAGGAATCTGTTAAAGAATTATATCCAGCGCGGAAAGGTTGATGTATTTATCAGCTATGAGGATTTCACAGAGAATAAGCTGTGTTTAAAGTATAACAGTGCGCTGGCTGCCGAATATATGGAGTATTTCACAAAGATGGAGACACAGTTCGGGATTCAGAACGACATCAAGGTATCGGCCCTGGCCAAATGCCCGGAGGTCCTTACCATGGAAGAGGTGCCGGAGGATGAGAATCAGATGTGGAAGCTTCTTTCAGAAACCATTGAAGAAGCTACCAAACGTTTTGTGGAATCCAGAATGACAGAAGGGGAGAATCTAAAGAACGATCTCCTTGGAAAGCTTAAGTTTATGACTGAGCTTGTGGGATTTATAGAGGAACGGTCCCCCAGGATCCTTTTAGAATACAGGGCAAAGCTGGAGGATAAGGTAAAGGAACTGCTGGCGAGCGCTTCCATTGATGAGGCAAGGGTTGCCACAGAGGTTACGATTTTTGCTGATAAAATCTGTGTGGATGAAGAAACCGTACGGCTCAGAAACCACATTGAAAATACTGATGCAGAGCTTAACGCAGGCGGAAGTGTGGGAAGAAAACTGGATTTCATCGCTCAGGAAATGAACCGGGAGGCAAACACCATTCTTTCCAAAGCCAATGACCTGGAAATTTCCGATAAGGCCATCGCACTGAAGACCGAGATTGAAAAGGTAAGGGAACAGATCCAGAATATTGAGTAGGAGAGTAAGGAAAAACATGAATGAACATGGCATATTGGTAGTTGTATCCGGATTTTCAGGGGCCGGCAAGGGAACCTTAATGAAGGAGCTTCTGAAACGGTATGATAATTATGCGCTGTCCATTTCCGCCACCACCAGAAATCCCAGGGAGGGAGAAGAAGACGGCAGGGAATATTTCTTTGTGACAGAAGAACGCTTTAAGGATATGATGGAAAAGGACGAATTGATCGAATATGCCCAGTACGTCAACCATTATTATGGCACGCCCAAGGAATATGTTTTGAACCAGATGAGAATGGGGAAGGATGTTATTCTGGAAATTGAAATCCAGGGAGCACTTAAGGTAAAAGAATGTTTTCCTGCTGCGATTTTGGTTTTTGTCATGCCACCCAATGGGGGAGAATTAAAGCGCCGTCTCATCGGCCGGGGTACGGAAAACATGGATGTGATCAATGCCAGGCTTCGCCGGGCGGCAGAGGAAGCAGAAGGCATGGAGGCCTATGATTATATCCTTATTAATGATAAAATAGACACTTGTGTGGAAGAAATGCACCGCATGATACAGGTCCAGCATAACCGGGCTTCTAATAATATGGCATTTTTAGCCCATATTCGGGAAGAATTAAAGAACATATAGAGCCGATTGAGAAAGGGGAATAAATGATGTTACATCCATCTTATTCAGATTTGATTAATGTAGTAAACAGTGAGGTAGAACCAGGAGAAGCTCCTGTTGTGCAGAGCCGTTATTCCATCGTGATCGCCGCAGCCAAGAGAGCCAGGCAGATCATCGGCGGGGCAGAGCCGGAGGTTTCGGGAGCCGGCAAGAAACCGCTTTCTATTGCCGTAGAGGAACTGTATGAGGGCAAAGTGAAGATTTTAAGCGAAGCGGATGCAACGGAAGAAGACGATAATTAGGAAGAAGGCCGTCTCCTCTTTGGATGAGATGGCCTTTCCCTTTTGCGCGGGCCATGAGCCGAACAAATATGGTTGCATATTCATTTGGCAAATGACGCGTCAACTAAGAATGACAGGAGTTTTAACATGAATTTATTATGTGTTTCACTGGGCTGCGACAAGAATCTTGTGGATACGGAGATGATGCTGGGCCTTCTGAATAAAGACGGATATACCTTTACGGATGATGAGTATGAGGCTGATGTAATTGTGATCAATACCTGCTGCTTTATCGGTGATGCAAAAGAGGAAAGCGTAAATACCATACTGGAAATGGCTCAAAGGAAGATAGACGGCAAATGCAAGGCGTTGATTGTGACCGGATGTCTGGCCCAACGGTATAAACAGGAGATCATAGACGAAATTCCTGAAGTGGATGGGATCTTAGGGACCTCCACCTACGACGAGATTTCCCACGTCCTGGCGGAAGCCTTAGGCGGAAAAGAGCACGTTCAGCGCTTTCACGATCTGGACGGGCTTCCGGAACTGGAAACGGAGAGGATCCTTACAACCGGAGGCCATTATGCATTTTTAAAAATTGCGGAAGGGTGCGACAAGCGCTGTACTTACTGCATCATTCCTTCCTTACGGGGGAATTACCGCAGTGTTCCTATGGAACGCCTGGTAAAGGAAGCAGAAATGCTGGCGGATAAGGGGGTAAAGGAGCTTATTTTAGTGGCTCAGGAGACAACCCTTTACGGTGTGGACTTATATGGGGAGAAATCACTTCCAAAGCTTCTTAAAAAGTTATGCCGCATATCCGGTATCCAGTGGATCAGGATCCAGTACTGTTATCCGGAAGAGATCACAGATGAGCTGATCCAGACCATAAAGGAAGAAGAGAAAATCTGTAATTACCTGGATTTGCCCATTCAGCATGCCAGTGACCGGATTTTAAAACGCATGGGACGCAAGACTACAAAGGCCCAGCTTCAGGAAATCGTGGAAAAGCTTCGGAGTGAGATTCCGGATATGGCTCTAAGGACCACCTTGATTTCCGGATTCCCGGGGGAGACCCAGGAGGATCACGAAGAGCTGATGGAATTCGTGGATGAGATGGAATTCCAGCGCTTGGGAGTGTTTGTATATTCCGCAGAAGAGGATACGCCTGCAGCAGAATTCCCGGATCAGGTTTTGCAGGAGATAAAGGAAGAACGCCGTGATGCCATCATGGAGCTTCAGCAGGAGATCTCTTATGAGTTTTCCAGATCCATGGTCGGAAAGACCCTGGAGGTCATGATAGAGGGCAAGGTAGCGGATGAAAACGCTTATGTAGGCCGCACCTATATGGACGGGCCAGGTGTGGATGGAATGATTTTTGTTCAGACCGGTGAAGAACTGATGTCAGGTGATTTTGCCAGGGTCCGTGTTACAGGAGCCATGGAATATGATTTGATAGGAGAGTTGGAGGATGAATTTACCGAATAAGCTTACGATTTTAAGGGTTATTATGATTCCGTTTTTTGTTCTGTTTCTGCTGCTTGACGGAGGCACCAATGCAACATACCGTTACATCGCGGCCGTCATATTTATTGTGGCCAGCTTTACGGACTTACTGGATGGAAAGATCGCAAGAAAGTACGGCCTGGTGACAAACTTCGGCAAGTTTATGGACCCTCTTGCAGATAAGCTGCTGGTCTGCGCAGGACTGATCTGCTTTACGGCCCTGGGCCAGCTTTCTGCCTGGATCGTTATTGTGATCATAAGCCGGGAATTTATTATCAGCGGTTTCCGTCTGGTTGCTTCTGATAATGGCGTGGTGATCGCGGCAAGCTATTGGGGAAAATTTAAGACGGTATCCCAGATGATCATGTCGGTTCTCCTTATCCTGAACATTCCGGCACTGTCCGTTGTTACAACGGCATTTATCTGGATCGCAACCGTCCTTACTGTGGTATCACTGATTGATTATATAGCAAAAAATTATCGTGTTCTTTTGGAAGGGAGTATGTGATCATGGTTGTTGAACTGATTTCGGTTGGAACGGAGCTTCTTCTTGGAAATATTGTAAATACCAACACTCAGTACCTGGCGGAGAAATGCGCTCTTTTGGGACTTTCCATGTATCACCAGGTTACGGTAGGTGACAACAGGGAGCGTCTTTCTGAGGTATTTGAGACTGCATTAAAGCGTTCGGATGTTGTCATTTTGACCGGCGGCCTGGGGCCAACGGAGGATGATTTAACAAAAGAGGTCTGTGCACAGGTCCTGGGCTTTTCTCTGGTGGAGGATGCCCATACTAGGGACCGGATCAAGGCGTATTTTAAAAACAGCATTTATAAAGAGATCCCGGACAATAACTGGAAGCAGGCCCTTGTACCCCAGGGCGCTGCTGTGCTTGACAATGACAATGGCACTGCTCCCGGACTTATTATGGAAAAGGATGGAAAAGCGGCAATTTTACTGCCAGGACCTCCCAATGAGTTAAAGCCCCTGTTCCGTGACCAGGTATTCCCCTATCTTCAGAAGCGTCAGCCTGAAGTGATCCGTTCTCAGATGATCAAAATCTGCGGACATGGGGAGAGCCAGGTAGAGAATAAGCTTCTCGACCTTATTGACGGCCAGTCCAATCCGACCATTGCCACCTATGCAAAGACGGCTGAGGTACACTTAAGGGTCACTGCAAAGGCATCAAACGAAGAAGAGGCAAAAGGCCTTTTAAAGCCGGTGGTAAAGGAAATCAAAAGCCGTTTCGGGGATGACGTGTATACCACGAAAGAGGAAGAGACCATTGAAATGGCAGTTGTCCGCCTCCTTAAAAAATATGAGCTGACAGTGACTACGGCAGAATCCTGTACCGGAGGTTTGATCGCAGGCCGTCTGGTAAACGTGCCGGGAGCCTCTCAGGTGTTTCGGGAAGGCTTTATCACCTATTCCAACAAGGCGAAGAGAAAACTTCTTGATGTAAGCAAGAGCACCTTGAAAAAATACGGTGCGGTCAGCGAGCAGACTGCCAGGGAAATGGCTATCGGAGGTGTTTTTGCAGCCGATGCGGATGTCTGTATTGCAGTGACAGGGATCGCCGGACCGGATGCCGAAGGGGAAAAGCCGGTAGGACTTGTTTATATGGCCTGCTATACGAAGGATAAGGTTTCAGTGGAAGAATATCACTTTAAAGGGAACCGGGAAAAGATCAGGGAACAGTCTGTGGTAAAGGCTCTGGACCTGCTGCGCCGCTCCATTCTTAAGAATTACCATTCATAAACCTTCCGGGAGGAGAGAAAAGTGGAGACCCGTTTGCTGAAAAAACAGATGACTGCAGCCTGCCAATACTCTTATGTAAGGCTGGTGCTGAATTATTACACTTTATTTGAAACCATAGGGGAAGAGCCGGTGATCCCGGAGCGGATCATTTCCTGCTGCCGGCGGCTTAATGAACTGCTTGAAGAGCATTTTTCCGGAAATAATGCGGAAGAGGGACTGCTTAAGCTTCGGGAGGATATCACTCATGAAGTGGAAGTCCTGACTTCCTACACCGACTGCTTTCAGATTTATGAATATGTCCTTAACCGCATGGAACGGAAGTTTAAGACGCTGCCGGAAACCGGACTTGATGATGAAAGCTTTGCAAAGCGTCTCACAGAATTTGTAACGGATACCAAAGAAACGGCAGTTATGAACGGAAGGATCAGACAGATCATCGGACAGCTTCCGGTCCGCCTGACCAAACAGAAGTTTTTCAGCCTCGTCATGGAAGGGCTGTCTGTTTATATAGGTTCTCCCAGGGAAAATCTTCAGGATATGATGTATACCCTTTGCACGGAATCCATGGCAAAGCTTCCATTGGGAATGAAAGAAGGGCATAAGGACTTTTTTGAGCTCTTGGAACAATTCCGTCATGCAGATTATAAGACCATGACTGGGGAAGGCTATGAGGAAGCCACTGCAAAGCTTTCCCTTGCCTGTGAGGAGCTAATGGAAGAATCGGGACTTTATATCATGCTTCAGGACATCATCAATGATTTCTGCGTTCTGATATTTGCAAGGCCGGAAGCTGTCATTGATGTGAAGGAGGAGGAACTTTACTCCTCCATGGCAGAGGAGATTTTGGAAAAATTCAGCAAAGAAGATTACTCTCTGGTAAAAGAAGATTTTTTTGACAGGCTCACCCAGTTGGAGGGCAGACAGGAAGCCTGCTATGAGCGCTATTTAAGGGCAGAGCTGCCGGGAGAGAGCGACCAATGGAATCAGGACCCGGATTACATGAAGGCTGTGAATGTGGACAGGCTTTTGTCCGGAAGCAGCTTCGTGGAATTAAAAAAGGCGGGCAAGAGGGAAGAAACAGCCGTTGTTGACCGTTCCTATTTAGAGGAAAGGGCGGGAGAGTATTTTAAGGATCTTGAAGAGGTGTTCTCCGGTGCCTCCAGGCCAGTGGTAAGGGCTATTATGGCTAAGGTGCTATCAGACCTTCCTGTCTGTTTTAATTCGATTGATGAAATACAGGCATATGTTGAAGGAAGCCTTAAAAGCTGCCTGGATGAAGCGGAAAAGGAAACTTGCAAGGAATTATTGGAAGAGCTGATGAATGATGAAAATAATCTGGTATGACCGTTTATACGTAGGCGAAAAAGCGAAAAAGAAACGTTACCGGATCATTCAGGGGATCCGTAAGTCAAAGTCCGGCCCTGAGATTTATGTGATTACGCCTGCTGTAAATGGGAATAATATACTTGATATCTATCCGGCAATGACGCTTTTATGGCCCCTTTACCAGGATGAGGAGTTTCTCATTTTGGGCATTGCGTCCAGTTACTGGGAGGCGTTAGAGGTGGCCGGGAATATCGTCAATGATATGTACCGGAAAACAGGAGGCTTCGATCTGTCTGGTTTTATAGGGAAACCCATTCCAGGGAAACCTTTATGCCCAAAATACATGGGCGAAGATAATGAAAGAGGCCGGTAAGGTGTGAGGTGTTCATGCTTCATATAATATTGATAATACTTAAAATCTTAGGGCTGCTTCTGCTCATTGTTTTAGGAATTCTCCTTACTGTGGTTCTGCTGGTCCTCCTGGTGCCGGTCCGGTATCAGGCAGAGGGATCTTATAACGGGAAGGTGAAGGGAAAGGCCAGAATTACCTGGCTGCTACATATCCTTTCCGTTACGGTTCAATACGAGGAAGACGTATTGGCCACGGTCCGGGTTTTTGGCTTCCGTATTGGAAAGCCCAAAAAGATGGACTCGGAGCTTAAAGAAGCGGAAGAGATCATGGTTCAGGCCATGGAAGTAATGGAGCCGGAGCCCTTAAGAGAAATTCGGGAAATAAAAGATGAGATTCATGATAGGGGACAGGAGGAACCGCCCCCTTCAAGAGAAGAATCCAAGGAGACACCAAAGGAAGAACTCGGGGAAGAACCTAAGGATGCTCCGAAAGAAGCGTTGAGGGAAGAACCCGGGGAGGCACCAAAAGAAGCGTCGGGGAAAGAGTCCGGGGAAGCACCAAAAGAAGCGTCAAGGGAAGAACTCAGGAACGCACCAAAGGATGGACACAAGAAGAAAAAGAAATTCGGGGTGCCGGAGTTATTTGCAAGGCTTAAGAAGAGGGTTCTCACGGCTTTTACAAAACTTAAGTTTTTTTTCCGGCGGATCTGTGATACACTGAGGACAGTTAAAGATAAAAAAGATGAGATCCATGCCTGGATTTCCAATAAGGAAAACCAGAACACAGTAAAGCTGCTTTTTAGACAGGGGAAAAAGCTGCTCCGCCATATTCTTCCCCGCAAAGGAAAGGGAAACATCACCTTTGGCTTTGATGATCCATACCTGACCGGCCAGGTGCTCACCTATGCAAGCGTTGTTTATCCGCTTTGTTATAAGCATCTGAACCTGTATCCGGTATTTGACCGGACCGTTTTTACTGCGGAAGGAAGGTTTCGGGGCAGGATCCGCATGGGGACTGTTCTTCTCATTGGATCGCGGATGCTGCTGGATAGAAATTTCAGGCATTTATTAAAGAAATGGCTTCGATAAAGGTGGTCGCAGCTCTGACATTTTGTTGCGCGGATTGAAATTGTTGCGTGGATTGAAATGATAAAGGAGGAATTGCTTAACGTGGCAGAGAATAATTTTACATCTACGGTAGCGTCGCTGTTTAAGGGAATGGATTCTTTTGTGGCGACAAAGACTGTGGTAGGAGATGCGGTAAAGGTGGATGATACCATCATTCTGCCTTTGGTGGATGTGACCTGCGGCATGGCTGCCGGGTCCTTTTCAGGAGATACAAAGCAGAACGGGGCCGGGGGAATGCATGCAAAGATGAGTCCCAGTGCGGTTTTGATCATTCAGAACGGAGTAACAAAACTGATAAATATTAAACAGCAGGATGCGGTGACGAAAATTCTGGATATGGTTCCGGATTTTGTCAACAAATTTGCCGGCGGTACAAAAGAGGTTTCCCCGGAGGCCTTAAAGGTAGCGGAGGAGATGGCCGCTGCAGAAGAGAATAAAAAAGCGTAAGAATAAGAAGGGGATAAGCCGCATAGGATGTCATATAGCCTGAATGGATTGAGGGATGATATGAGAAGAGTATGCGGACTTATGCTGTTCTGCTTTGGAGCGGGCATGGCGATCCTGCTTTTTATCCCGGCGACTATCGTTACGATCCTGTTTATTATCGGATGTCTGGTACTGGGATATAACCTGTTCTGCTGCTGATCAAGCAATGCTGTTAAAAATAACTGGGGTCTTCTTAAATGAAGGCCCCATGAAACGCCCTTGGGGCATACCTTGACATCCGGTAAAGCGGGGTGGGCTCTGCCCGGAAAGCATGGGCAATAATAGGAAAAAGACAAAAAAATACTCCTGACTGATACCAGCCAGGAGTTTCCTTCAATTAAGCTCTTTCAACTAATCCGGATCTTAAGCAGGAAGTACATACGTACATCTTCTTAGCGCCGCCATTAACTTTTACTTTAACGGACTTGACATTTGCTTTCCACATCTTGTTAGATCTTCTATGGGAATGGCTCACTGCGTTACCAAAGTGAGCAGCTTTTTCACAAATTGAACATTTTGCCATGATTGCACCTCCTTAAAAGCTACTTGGATTTCTTTATGGTTGAAAAATCCACAACAAGTGTATGATAACAGAAAATCTATGGATTTGCAAGTGAAAAATAAAAATTTGTTTCTTTTTTTGGAAAAATCATGTATAATCAAATAAGACAGAAAGAACGGAGGTAGAGACTATGAAGGGTTATATCAATAATAAACTGGGCGAAATCCAGGTAAGCCCTGATGTTATCGCTATGTATGCCGGAACGACTGCAGTGGAATGCTTCGGTATCGTCGGTATGGCGGCTGTCAGTATGAAAGACGGACTTGTAAAGCTTTTAAAGCGGGAAGGCCTGACTCACGGAATTAATGTGAACATTCAGGACAACCATATTACCATTGATTTCCATGTGATTGTGGCTTATGGAATCAGCATTTCTGCGGTAGCGGATAACTTGATTGAAAATGTAAAATACAAAGTAGAAGAATTCACCGGTATGACGGTAGATAAGATTAACATCTTTGTCGAAGGCGTAAGAGTGATTGATTAAGGAGGAAACTACCTGTGGGTATGAAGTATATAGACGCCGAAATGCTGCAAAAGGCATTTCTGGCAGGAGCAAAAGGACTGGAAGCGAAGAAAGAATGGATTAATGAACTGAATGTGTTTCCAGTGCCGGATGGTGATACCGGAACAAACATGACCATGACCATCATGGCGGCGGCAAAGGAAGTGGCTGCCATTGAGAATCCTACCATGGAAGCCTTAGCTAAGGCAATTTCCTCAGGTTCTTTAAGAGGCGCAAGAGGAAACTCCGGTGTAATCCTGTCCCAGTTGTTCCGGGGCTTCACAAAAGAGATAGCCACTGTAGACCATGTGACTGCCACTGTTTTAGCCAATTCCTTTGTAAGGGCAACGGAAACTGCATATAAAGCGGTTATGAAGCCTAAAGAAGGAACTATTCTTACCGTAGCCAGGGGAATGGCTGAAAAGGCAGCGGAGCTGGTTACAGAGACAGAGGATATCCTTGAGTTCTGCCAGAGGGTGATTGATCACGGTGATTACGTATTGAGCCAGACTCCTGAAATGCTCCCTGTTTTAAAGCAGGCCGGAGTGGTGGATTCCGGCGGCCAGGGGCTTATGCAGGTCATGAAGGGAGCTCTTGACTGCCTTATGGGCAAAGAAGTGGACTTATCCGTAGAGGGCGTTAAGCGGCCGGATACCTCTGCCGCAGCTCATGGTGCAATATCCTATGACATTGATATTAAATTCGGTTACTGTACCGAATTTATCATCAATCTGGAAAACCACTATAATGATAAGGCAGAGCATGAATTCAAGGGATATTTGGAATCCATCGGAGATTCCATTGTGGTTGTTTCGGACGATGATATGGTAAAGGTCCACGTTCATACCAATGATCCGGGGCTTGCAATCCAGAAAGCCCTTACTTACGGCTCCTTATCCCGGATGAAGATTGATAATATGAGGGAAGAGCACCAGGAAAAGCTGATTAAGGAATCAGAAAAGCTGGCGGCACAGCAGAAGGCGGAAGAAGAAAAAAAGGTGGAGAAGAGAAAGTCCTACGGTTTTATTTCCGTATCTGCCGGGGAAGGCCTTGACGGGATTTTCCAGGGGATCGGAGCCGACTATCTGATCCAGGGGGGCCAGACCATGAACCCCAGCACAGAGGATATGTTAAATGCCATTGAGCGGGTGAATGCGGACACCATCTACATTCTTCCCAACAATAAAAATATCATCCTGGCAGCCCAGCAGGCAAAAAGCCTGGTGGAAGACAAGAAGGTCATTGTAATCCCTTCAAAAACCATACCCCAGGGTATTACTGCCATCATCAATTTTGCACCGGACTTATCTCCTGAGGACAATGAAAAGATCATGACAGAGGAGATGGCCCGGGTGAAAACCGGCCAGGTGACCTATGCGGTCCGCAATACTATGATCGATGACATTGAGATCCGGGAAGGGGACATTATGGCCCTGGGAGACAATGGAATCCTGGCAGTTGGAAAGGACATTGAGCCCACGGTGCTGGAGGCCCTGGAAGCCATGGTGGAAGAGGAATCTGAACTGGTGACCGTTTATTACGGCAAGGATGTTAAGGAAGAGGATGCAAACGCGCTTAAGGAAAAAGCGGAAGAACTGTTTTCCCACTGCGAGGTAGAGCTTCATGCAGGGGGCCAGCCGATTTATTATTATCTTATATCCGTAGAATAAAAAAAGAGCCTGAGGCGTTTTCATACCGGGCAGACAAAGTCCTGTCTGCCCGGTTTTTCTGTGCAGAAAGAAAGGAGGAGCCCGTCTTTGAACCATGAGTCAATTGATTCCTTAAAGGGAATCGGAGAAAAAACAGGAAAATTGTTTCAAAAAGTGGGAGTGATGACCGTTGGGGATCTTTTGGAATATTATCCGAGAGCCTATGACACCTATGAGGAGCCTTCTCCCATTGGGGAGCTTAAGCCGGACCAGGTAATGACCGTGGCCGGAATGCTTTATAAGACCCCTGATGTAAAACGGTACAGCCACATTCAGGTCATTACAACGAATTTAAAGGATATGACGGGTACTCTTTTGCTTACCTGGTACAATATGCCTTACCTTCATTCTACCTTAAAGGCAGGGATGCGGGCTGTTTTCCGCGGCCGGGTGGTAAAAAAAAGCGGCCGCCTTACCATGGAACAGCCTGAAGTATTTACGGCAGAAGCCTATGAGCAGGTGATTCATTCCATGCAGCCTGTTTACGGCCAGACCAAGGGGTTAAGCAATAAAACCATTGTCAAGGCCCAAAAGCAGGCCCTAAGCCTTCGGAGCATGATTCGGGATTATTTGCCTGGGGATTTGCGTAAAAAGCATGAACTGGCGGAATATAATTTTGCTATTGAACATATTCATTTTCCGACGGACCGGAACGAACTGCTATTTGCCAGAAAAAGGCTGGTGTTTGATGAGTTTTTTCTTTTTCTTATGGCGGTCCGGCGTTTAAAGGATGGTCGGGAAGATAAAAAAAGCGCCTATGCCCTGAGCCTGTCCCCGGAAGTGGAGGCCTTAAGGAAAAACCTCCCTTATTCCCTTACCAATGCCCAGCAAAATGTTTTAAATGAGATATACGGCGATCTGTCAGGAGGCGGGGTAATGAACCGCCTTATTCAGGGAGATGTAGGCTCCGGCAAGACGATCATTGCCATACTCTCTCTTTTGCAGGCAGCCTATAACGGATACCAGGGAGCTCTTATGGCGCCTACGGAAGTACTTGCAAAGCAGCATTTTGAATCCATGACGGAGCTGTTTGCTGCCCATCAGATTGATAAAAGGCTCATACTTGTTACAGGCTCCATGACGGCAAAGGAAAAAAGGATCGCTTATGAAAAGATCGTTTCCCATGAAGCGGATATTATTATCGGCACTCATGCCCTTATTCAGGAGAAGGTGGTATACGACAATCTGGCCCTGGTGATCACTGATGAGCAGCACCGGTTCGGAGTGGGCCAGCGGGAAATGTTAGGAAAAAAGGGAGAAGAGCCTCATGTTCTAGTGATGAGTGCCACGCCTATTCCCAGAACCCTGGCCATTATCATTTACGGAGATCTGGACATTTCTGTCATTGATGAACTGCCTGCAAACCGTCTGCCCATTAAAAACTGTGTTGTGGATACCGGCTACAGGAAAAAGGCATATGAGTTTATCCGGAAAGAGATAGCAGATGGCCGCCAGGCCTATGTGATCTGCCCTATGGTAGAAGCCAGCGAGATGATCGATGCGGAGAATGTATTGGATTATACAAAAACCTTAAGGGAAGCGCTTCCGGGAATTTCTGTGGAATATCTTCACGGGAAAATGAAGCCAAAGGAAAAAAACGGGATCATGGAGAGGTTTGCCTGCGGGGAAATCAAGATCCTGGTTTCCACCACTGTGATCGAGGTTGGGGTCAACGTTCCCAATGCAACGGTCATGATGATTGAAAATGCGGAACGCTTTGGCCTGGCCCAGCTTCACCAGCTAAGGGGGCGTGTGGGGCGGGGGAAATACCAGTCTTACTGCATTATGGTAGGAGCCTCGGACCAGGAGGGGACAAAAGAACGGCTGGATATCTTAAACCAGTCCAATGACGGTTTTTTTATCGCGTCGGAGGATTTAAAGCTTCGGGGACCGGGTGATATTTTCGGCATCAGGCAGAGCGGGGATCTGGAATTTAAACTGGGTGATATTTTTACAGATGCAAACCTGCTAAAGACCGTGTCAGAGGAAGTCAAGCGGCTTTTTTCGGAGGATCCGGAACTGGAAAAAGAGGAACACCGGGAGCTGAAAGAGAAGCTGGAAGAGTATCTTGAGAAAAGCTATGATAAGCTTAATTTGTAGCGAAAAATTTCTCATTTGACGATTTTTGCAGAAAATATTTGCAATTATCGACATGAAATGATAAACTTATGAACGTAAAATTATTATAGTAAGGAAACAGGAGGAATTATATGAGTAGAAAAGCTTTAAAAATGGATGCAAAAGATGCTATGAGGGAGGCTCTTGTGAGCCCTTATATGGTCACAATAATTTTGGGCGTCATTACTATTGTACTGTCTGCCGTACAGGGATTTCTGGATATATGGCAGGGAATGATAGAAAACGCCGGTACTTATGATCTGGGCCAGACCGGAGCGTTTGCTGCCAGCAGCATTATTTTTATGATCATTTCATTAATCCTCAGCACAATTATCCAGTTTGGGTATCAATCTTACTGTTTAAAGGTTGCAAACAGGGATCAGACTATGTCATATGGGGATCTGTTCAGTACTGCAAGATATTTGTTAAAAACCTTGGGACTGGTTTTAATGATGTCTCTGCTTACTTTATTGTGGACCTTACTTTTAATTATTCCGGGAATCATTGCTGCTTACCGCTATTCCCAGGCTATTTTTATTATGGTTGAGAATCCGGATAAGGGCGTGATACAGTGCATCCGGGAAAGCAAGGAAATGATGGCAGGCCATAAGTGGGAATACTTTGTTCTGGAACTGTCCTTTATTTTATGGCAGCTTCTGGGTCTTGTTACCTGCGGTCTGGCTTTCATTTATGTATATCCCTATACAAATGTTACTTTAGCTAATTATTATAATGAAATAAAGCCAAAAACGGTTGTATATGAGGAAGCAACTGTGTTTGAGTAAACGGGTCAAAGGGTTCAATTCTTTTTTAAGAGGTTGAGCCCTTGGATTATTTATGAAGATTTCCTGCATATACCGCAAATACAATGGAGGAACAGGTCAGATGAAGTGTGTGTTAATTGGAATCGCCGGAGGAACCGGCTCAGGGAAGTCGACCTTTACCAATCGGTTAAAGGCTGCGTTTGGCGACGATATTGCGGTTATTTATCATGACAATTATTATAAAAAGCAGGATGACCGTTCTTTTGAAGAGAGAAAGAAGATGAATTATGACCATCCGGAAGCTTTTGAAACAGAACTTTTGCTGAAGCAGCTTCAGATGCTGCGGGACGGAAAAGAGGTTGAATGTCCCGTATATGATTATTCCATGCACAACCGTTCTCAAAAAGTGGTGAAGGTGGAGCCTAAAAAGGTTATTTTGGTTGAGGGAATCCTGGTTTTTGCAGATGAACGTCTAAGGCGCATGTTTGATATAAAAATATTTGTGGAGGCTGATGCCGACGAGAGGATCCTGCGCCGTGTGATCCGTGACGTAAAGGAAAGAGGCCGGGATATTGAAGGTGTTGTGGAGCAGTATCTTACCACGGTTAAGCCCATGCACTATTTGTATGTAGAGCCTACAAAGCCCCTGGCTGATGTTATCATAAACAGCGGTATGAACGAGGTTGCGTTTCAGTTGGTGAAAACCAATATTGAAAAGATATTGGAGACCGGAAAAGAGGATTAAAATCCTTTTCCATGAGAATGTTTATGAAGCTTCAAATTTTTTTCCTAAAAATAACATTTTACGAAAAACCTTCTAGTGTATTTCATTCTATTCCTGCCATAATAGGAGTGTAGCACAAAACACACCATGAATTAAATAAAACAAACACATGGTGAATAGATGAAAAGGAGGCATATTATTATGTCAGGAAGATCTAATACTACAAATGTACCAGAAGCAAAAGAGGCAATGAGTCGTTTTAAAATGGAAGTAGCCAACGAGATTGGTGTTCCGTTAACTAATGGTTATAACGGTAACTTAACTTCCGCACAGAATGGTTCCGTAGGCGGTTATATGGTTAAGAAAATGATCGAAGCCCAGGAAAGACAGATGGCAGGGAAATAATCTGTAAAAAACAAAAAAACACCCTTCGGATATAGAGTAATGTTCAGATAGCATGGACAATAGAAGGGAAATGAGGAGCTGCAGTTTCGTAACTGATCATCAGTTATGGAGCTGCGGCTCCTATCTTTTTTGGGATTGGTAATGTGGCTTGAGATGCTGTGGGATATTGGCCGACGCAACTTTTAGTTGTATATCTTCCCGATTCATACTATAATATCCACAAAAGCAATGAGCAGTGCGAAACAGGATGTCTGAAAAAATTCGTCGTGCTAGCACGTAAGAATTTTTTCAGACATCCTGTTTCATAGGGCGAATGCCCGTGATGGGGTGAATCCCCAGGATTCACCCCCTGCACTGCGGACTAAACATCACAGCAACTGGTAAAAACAAAGTGAGGAATTCTATCATGAGAGTAATTGCAGGAAAAGCCAGAAGGCTTATATTAAAAACCATAGAGGGGCAGGATACGCGGCCAACTACAGACAGAATTAAGGAAACCCTTTTTAATATGATACAAGGGGACATGCCCGGATGCAGTTTTTTAGATCTGTTTTCCGGAAGCGGGGCAATTGGGATCGAGGCATTGAGCCGGGGCGCCGGGGTGGCGGTTATGGTGGAACAAAATCCCAAGGCTGCAGAATGCATCCGTGAAAATTTAAAAACCACAAAACTGGAAGATGATGCCATTGTAATAAACTGCGACGTTATGACAGGGCTTGGCAGGCTGGAAGGAAAGGGGCACATATTTGATTTTGTATTTATGGACCCGCCCTATGACGACGGCTGGGAAAAACGGGTTTTCCACCATCTGGCTGAATCTCCCCTGATCCATGAGGATACCACTATCATCGTGGAAGCCTCCCTGGAAACCTCCTTTGATTACCTGGAGGAAATGGGATACCGGATCATAAAGGTAAAGGATTATAAGACAAATAAACATGTATTTGCAGCAAGGAAAGAATTGTAGGAAATCCCCTTTTTGGCATACCCTGATGCCTGGAACGATGAACAATAATCAGGAAATACCCTTAAGGCATCCCTTAGTGCACAAAATACATGGGCAATAATATAAAAAAGGAAGAGACCGTATGAGAAAAGCAGTGTATCCGGGAAGTTTTGATCCGGTGACCTTTGGTCATCTGGATATTATTGAACGATCCGCCAGGATGTCGGATCATTTGATCATAGGAGTTTTAAATAATTATTCAAAAACTCCGTTGTTTTCTGCAGAAGAACGTGTTAATATGTTAATGAGCCTTACCAAAGACCTTCTCAACGTGGAGGTAAAAGCGTTTGGTGGGCTTTTGGTTGATTTTGTACGAGCCAATCAGGCGGATGCGGTCATTCGCGGGCTTCGGGCTGTAACGGATTTTGAATATGAATTGCAAATCGCACAGACAAACCGGGTTATGGCTCCGGAGATTGATACTGTGTTTTTGACGACGAATTTGAAATATTCTTACTTGAGTTCCAGCATTGTGAAGGAGATTGCCTCCTATGGCGGAGAGATAAACACGTTTGTGCCGGCATGTGTTGCTGAGCGTGTAATGAAGAAGATGGCAGATAGAATGAAATAAGAGTAAGGAGTGTTCTTATTATGATGAGCAGAATTGAACAGTTAATCGGTGAAATTGAAGAATATATTGACAGTTGTAAGTACCAGCCCCTTTCCAACAGTAAGATCGTGGTCAACAGGGATGAGCTGGAAGAGCTTCTGGTGGAACTCCGTCTGAGAATTCCTGATGAGATCAAGCAGTATCAGAAGATCATCAGCAACCGTGACGCCATTATGAATGAGGCCCGCCAGCAGGCGGATTCCATTCTGGCCCAGGCCAATGCTCAGACCAATGAGCTGGTCAATGAGCATGAGATCATGCAGAAAGCATATACCCAGGCCAATGATATCATTGAACAGGCCAACATCCAAGCCCAGCAGATTGTGGAACAGGCGGTATCCGATGCCAACGGCATCAGGCAGAGTTCTGTTCAGTATACGGATGACATGTTAAAGAGTCTGCAGACCATTATCAGCCATTCCATGGAAGGGGCACAGGGCCGTTTTGACGCTTTTATGTCCTCCATGCAGTCAAGCTATGACATCGTCTCCTCCAACCGCCAGGAGCTGACAGGAGCTGTCATGCCCATGGCAGGAACTGAGGAAAACGGGACAACAGAATAAAAAATATGATGGTAAGGACGCTGTGAAGCACTTTCCAGGTTACATAGTGCCGGATGGATAATCCGGCATTTTTTATAACACTCTTTGTCTGAAAGACACCGGACAATCCTCCGAATGCGGTCACTACTCCGATCCATAAACCCCCTGATATTCCTGAAAAGGCTTGGGAGACGGCTTTGATCCCGGTGGTGATCTCCACGAATCCCAGGATGATGGCTTTATATTGGGGAACATTTATGGGGATCGTAGTTATGTAAAGGGCCAGGATGGAAAAAAGCATGATATATCCCCCTATTTTTACCATGACTTCGCAGGAATCCATCAGGCTTTCGTCAAAGGATTTGCGGGACTCCCTGGCTACGGGCAGGGATCTGGCAGGCCCGCTGATGCCATAATACCTCCGTGCTCCAAAGGAAAGAGGAATGATGGGCAGGTACACACTGGCAAGGAGAAGCCAGACCGGCACCGACGGGGGAAGGTTTAAGGCGGCATAGCCTAACAGGAACATGGGGCTGGGATGATTGCAGATGGCTAAAAGGTATTTTCCCTCTTTTTCAGAAATACGGTTATTATCCATGAAATCACTGCAGGTCCTGGCTCCCATGGGATAGCCGCATAGAAGGCCGGAAACAAGGGTGTAGCTGCCCGCATCTGAGAGGCAAAAGAAACGGTGCAGAATTCCCCTGACAGGAAAAATAAGGATGTTGATTGCATTTAGGACTACAATGACATTGGAACAGATCATAAATGGCAGAAGGGTGGGCACCACCACAGAACCCCACAGAACCAGTCCGTTTTTTGCACCTTCAAAGGCTATGGAGGGAAAACGGAGCAGTAGAATCAAAGCTGCAACGGAAAGCAGACGGAAAAAGGATTTTTTCATGTGCACCTGAATAGATTGTTTTATATAATTATATGAAATGGCATGACTGATATGATGGTGATTCTTCTTTTCATCCTGATCCTTTCCGTTTTCCAGGTAACCATGATCGATTACCTGTACAATAATCCCACTTTCTACCAGCTTGATGCCTATACCTGGGAAAGTGATGATTTCAGAAGCTTGAAGCTTGGAAAAATGGTGGCGGAATGGGATTCTCTCGATTATGATACTTTGACCTCTTTAATGGTAGAGCACCAGTATGATCTGACTGGGGTCACAGACAAGGATACCCATACGGACAGACTTTTAAAGGTAAAGCCTGCGGAATACCGGAAGCTTCGCCAGGCATATGAAACCCTGTTAAATGATTTGAAGTTTTTTCCGGTTCCCTTAACCACTCTTACCGGTTCCCCGGATGTAAGCTACCAAAACGGCTGGATGGAAACCAGGACCTATGGAGGAGAACGGGGACATGAAGGCTGCGATATCATGGGAACAGAACGGCCCAGAGGATATTATCCGGTGGTCAGCATGAGCGACGGAGTCGTAGAGAAGGTGGGCTGGCTGGAAAAGGGCGGCTGGCGGATCGGTATACGGGCTCCTAAGGGGACGTATCTGTACTATGCCCATCTTTACGGCTACAGCAGGCAGTGGAAGGAAGGTGACAAGGTAAAGGCAGGGGAGCTTTTGGGGTTTATGGGGGACACAGGCTACAGCCAGGTAGAGGGGACTACGGGCAATTTCCCGGTCCATCTGCATGTGGGGATTTATTTACGGACCGACCATCATGAGGAGATGAGTGTCAATCCTTACTGGGTCTTAAAATATCTGGAGAAATACCGGTTGAAATATTCGTATTAGCTATATTACGGTGGATAAAGCCGGCCTTTTATGGAAACTTGCCTTGCAAATTTCCACAAGCTATATTAAGATTGCTTACATAGGCGAGCCAAAGGCCAATCCAACGGCCTTGATGTAAGATGGGAGCGACAACGTGAAAGAACAGAAGATTTCAGAAGAATTTTTAAACAGGATGAAAGATTTGTTGGGGGAAGAGGAGTTTGAGGCGTACCTAAAAACCTTTGAAGAGGAACGGCTTTATGGGCTGCGCGTCAATACTCTTAAAACAACCCCGGAAAAATTTGTAAAAATGACAACCCTTAAGCTGAAACCGGTTCCCTGGATCCATAACGGTTTTTACTATGAAGGAGAAGAACGTCCGGCCAAAGATCCTTATTATTATGCCGGGCTTTGCTATCTCCAGGAACCCAGCGCCATGACGCCGGCAAGCCTTCTGCCCGTAGTTCCGGGAGACAAGGTTCTTGACCTGTGCGCAGCGCCTGGAGGGAAAAGCACGGAGCTGGGGGCAAAGCTGGAAGGAAAAGGACTTTTAGTGTCTAATGACATCAGCAATTCCAGGGCAAAGGCTTTGCTTAAGAACCTGGAATTGTGGGGAATCGGGAATATTTGTGTCACCAGTGAGGAACCAAAGAAATTGAAGGAAGCCTTCGGTGAATTTTTTGATAAAATACTGGTTGACGCCCCATGCTCAGGAGAAGGGATGTTCCGCAAGGATGGGGATATGGTGAAGAGCTATGAAGAACACGGGCCGGAATACTATGCCGGGATCCAAAGGGAAATTATGGATCAGGCGGTAGACATGCTGACTCCCGGCGGACTTCTTTTATACTCCACCTGTACCTTTTCAGTCTGTGAAAATGAAGATATCATCAACAGGACTCTTAAACTCCATGAAGAAATGGAGCTGATCAGCCTTCCCCTTTTTGAAGGGGCCAGCGGCGGGATCGGCCTTTTGGGCTGCCTCCGCCTCTTTCCTCACAAGATCAGGGGAGAAGGCCATTTTATGGCTCTGCTGAAAAAGAAAGGATCCCAATCAGGCCATGAGGCCCGGGAATATGAGACAAGGAAACAGCCCCCTCTTCCTGAGGAACTTTCTGATTTCCTTTCCATGGTTTCAAAGCCTCTGGAGCGTTCCCGCATCTGGATAAAGAATGATATGGTTTACTACCTGCCGGAATACTTTCCCGAGATTGCAGGCGGCCTGCGTTACCTAAGGACCGGACTTTTGCTGGGAGAGATGAAGAAGGGACGCTTTGAACCGGGACAGGCCTTTGCCATGGTTTTAAAGCCGGAAGAGTTTAAACAGACTATTTCCTGGGAAAAGCAGGATGAAAGGGTGATCCGTTATCTAAAAGGGGAAACCATTTCTTTAAAGGAAGAGGAGGGCCCTTTCAAAGGCTGGTGCCTTGTGTGCGTGGAAGGCTTCCCTCTTGGCTTTGCCAAGGGAAACGGAGCTTCATTGAAGAACAAATACTATCCGGGATGGCGGTGGCAATAATGAAGGAACTAAGGCTTGATAAATATTTAGCAGAAATGGGAGAAGGTACCAGGAGCCAGATAAAGGAAATGGCCAGAAAAGGCCGGATTTTGGTAGACGGGATACCAGAGAAAAGGGCAGAGCGCAAGATCCAGCCGGAACAGAATCAGGTGTCGGTGGATGGACGTTTGGTGTCCTATGTCCGTTATGAATATTATATGCTGAACAAGCCTCAGGGCGTGGTATCCGCCACTGAGGATTCCCGTTATGAAACCGTGATCAGCCTTATTAAGTCACGGAAACGGGATGATTTGTTCCCTGTAGGACGGCTGGATATTGATACGGAAGGGCTTCTTCTCATCACCAATGACGGAGATCTGGCTCATCAGCTTCTGTCTCCGAAAAAGCATGTGGATAAGGTTTATTTCGCCCGGATCGAGGGAGAGCTTCCGTCTGACGCCAAGAAGCAGTTGGAGGAAGGGCTGGTGCTTTCTGATGGAACGCCAACCCAGCCAGCCCTTCTGGAAGTGCTGAAACCGGGAAGGGAAGAATCGCCTTCTGAAATTTGCCTGACCATACGGGAAGGAAAATTCCATCAGGTGAAACGGATGTTTGAAACGCTTGGGTGCTGTGTGATATACTTAAAACGGATGTCTATGGGAAGCCTTATCCTTGATGAGGCCTTAAAGCCGGGAGAATACCGCCCGCTTTCAGAAGAAGAGATCCGGAGTTTAAAAATTCGAAAGGAAGACAAAAGCAGAGGATGTTAGAGGAAAAGAAAGCAGTGATTTTTGATCTGGATGGGACACTGGTTGATTCCATGTGGATGTGGAAATCCATTGATATAGAATTTCTTGGCAGCAGAGGATTTGCATGCCCGGAGGACTTACAAAAGGAAATCGAAGGGATGAGCTTTTCGGAAACCGCTTTTTATTTTAAGGAGCGTTTCAGGCTGAAGGAATCCCTGGAGGAGATCAAGGCCGTGTGGACGGAAATGTCCATTGAAAAATACCGGAATGAGGTTTGGTTAAAGCCGGGAGCAGGTGAATTTCTCAAATATATTGCTGAAATGGGATTAAAAGCAGGAATTGCTACCAGTAACGGCAGGCAGATGGTGGATGCGGTGATTGATTCTTTAAATATCGGGCAATATTTTCAGGTAGTGGCTACTTCCTGTGAGGTAACCGCCGGGAAGCCTGCACCTGATATTTATTTAAAGGTAGCAGGGGAGCTTTCCGTATCTCCTGGTCATTGCCTGGTCTTTGAAGATGTCCCTGCCGGGATTATGGCCGGAAAGCGGGCAGGAATGACGGTCTGTGCCATTGATGATGAATTTTCCAGAGAGATGGAAGAGGAAAAACGGCAGTTGGCCGACTACTTTATATACGACTACCACCAGATCCTAAAAAGAAAGGTAGAAAAATCATGATGCACGATTATCTTCCCATGAGCCGGTCTGATATGAATATCAGGGGGTGGAGGCAATGTGACTTTATCTATGTCACCGGCGATGCCTATGTGGATCATCCATCCTTTGGTCATGCCATCATCAGCCGCCTTTTGGAGGCCCATGGATATAAGGTGGGCATCATATCCCAGCCGGACTGGAAGGACCGGGCCAGCATTCAGGTTTTAGGGGAACCCCGTCTTGGATTCCTGGTTTCCGGCGGCAACATGGATTCCATGGTGAATCATTATTCTGTTTCGAAAAAGCGCAGACAGCAGGATTCCTATACGCCGGGAGGAGTCATGGGAAAGCGCCCTGATTATGCGGTCACTGTTTACTGTAATCTGATCCGGTCCGCATACAAAAAGACGCCTGTTATCATCGGCGGCATTGAAGCCAGCCTAAGGCGTCTGGCCCATTATGATTACTGGTCGGACCGGTTAAAGCATTCCATTCTCATTGATTCCCAGGCGGATTTAATCTCTTATGGGATGGGGGAAAAGTCCATTGTGGAAATTGCGGATGCTTTAAACAGTGGGATTGACGTTAAGGACATTACTTTTATAGACGGTACGGTTTATAAGACAGACAGTCTGGAATCCGTATACGATGCCCTGATCCTTCCTTCCTTTGATAAGATGAAGGCTGATAAACTGGAATATGCAAAAAGCTATTATATTCAGTATAATAACACGGACCCATTTACAGGAAAGCGTCTGGCGGAGCCTTATAAAGACAATCTGTTTGTGGTCCAGAATCCGCCGGCCAAGCCCCTTTCCATGGAGGAGATGGATGAGGTATACGCCCTTCCCTATATGAGAAATTATCACCCTTTTTATGAGGATCTTGGGGGAGTTCCTGCCATCCGGGAGATTAAATTCAGCCTGATCAGCAACCGGGGCTGTTTTGGAGCCTGCAGTTTCTGCGCCCTTACTTTCCACCAGGGCAGGATCATACAGGCCAGAAGCCATAATTCCCTTTTGGAAGAGGCCAGGCTTTTGACAGAAGAGCCGGACTTTAAGGGGTACATCCATGACGTAGGAGGGCCGACTGCGGATTTTCGGTCTCCGGCCTGTGACAAACAGATGACGAAGGGCGCCTGTCCTAACCGGCAGTGTCTGTTCCCGGAGCCTTGCAGGAATTTAAAAGCGGACCATACGGATTATATTGAACTTCTGAGAAAACTGAGAAATCTGCCAAAGGTGAAAAAGGTATTCATCCGCTCCGGCATCCGGTTTGACTATGTGCTGGCAGAGTCTGGGAAAAAGTTCTTAAAGGAGCTTTGCCAGTACCATGTCAGCGGACAGCTTAAGGTTGCCCCAGAGCATGTGGCAGATAAGGTGCTGTCAAAAATGGGCAAGCCCCGGAATCAGGTATACCGGCAATTTGTAAAGGAATACAACGAAATGAACGGGCGCCTTGGTATGAAACAGTATCTGGTCCCCTATTTAATGTCCTCCCATCCAGGCTCCGGGCTTTTGGAAGCCGTTGAGCTTGCGGAATATTTACGGGATCTGGGATACATGCCGGAACAGGTCCAGGATTTTTACCCAACCCCTTCCACCATATCCACCTGCATGTATTATACCGGATATGATCCACGGACCATGGAAAAGGTGTACGTGCCGGTCAATCCCCATGAAAAGGCCATGCAAAGAGCCCTGATCCAGTATCGGAATCCGAAAAACTATGAGCTGGTTTCCGAGGCATTACGGTTGGCGGGCCGGGCCGATTTGATCGGGTATGATAAAAAGTGTCTGATCCGTCCAAGAACAGGGGCATCGGGAGGTTTTTCAGACAGTAAAACAGGGAAAACTTATGGCAGCGGAAAGAAAACAGGAGCCAAAGAAGCAGAAGGCCGCCGGGAACCAAAGAAAAAGACCATAAGAAACGTCCATAAAAAAGCAGGAAAAAAATAAAATCCAAAATTTAAAGAAAAGAAGGAATCAATTATGAAGATTGCCATTGTAACAGGCGCATCTTCCGGCATGGGAAGAGAATTTATCATGCAGATTGCTGACCGTTTTAATGGGATTGGAGAAATATGGGCCATTGCCAGGAGAAAGGAACGGCTGGAGGAATTATCCCCTCTTGTTCCGGTCAAGGTCCGGTCCTTTGCCATTGATCTGACGCATAAAGGCCGGTTAACGGATTTAGAAGATCTCCTGATGAAGGAAAAGCCGGAGGTAAAGTGGCTGATTAACTCGGCAGGCTATGGAAAGATCGGCCAGGTGGGAACCGTAAATTTAGAAGATGAGATGGGCATGGTGGATTTAAACTGCAGGGCCCTTTGTGCTGTGACCCATATGGTTCTTCCCTATATGTCTGAAAACAGCCGCATCATACAGTTTTCCTCTGCAGCTTCCTTTCTGCCCCAGCCTGGTTTTGCCATTTATGCGGCCACAAAATCCTTTGTGTTAAGCTACAGCAGGGCACTGAATGAAGAATTGAAAAAGCAGGGGATCTATGTGACAGCGGTCTGCCCGGGGCCTGTAAGGACCGAATTTTTCGATATTGCGGAGACAACGGGCCAGATCCCTCTTTATAAGCGGATGGTAATGGCTGATCCTAAAAAGGTGGTGCGCCTTGCTTTGCGGGACAGCATGATGGGCCGTCCGGTTTCCGTCTACGGAACCACCATGAAAGCCTTCCGGCTTTTATGCAAAACAGTGCCTCACACCGTGATTTTCCGCCTCATGAAGAGGCTTATGAAGGCTGTTTAAATAGCTGGAAAAGGAAGAGGGATACAAAAGTGAAACGATACAGGAAGGGACAGTACGGCTACCGTAATTATCATAGAAAGGCAGAACTTGGGAAGGTGTTAGCAGGGGCGGCCCTGATCCTGGTACAGCTTTTGCTGCGGGGGATGGGAGACAGCTCATCCTGGAAAAACCTTCTGACAGTCACTGCGATTCTTTCCGTGCTTCCGGTGGCCAATTGGGCTTCGCCCCTTTTGGCAGCCTGGAGGTATAAAACCATGACAGAGGAACTATATAGAAAAGCTTCTTCTTATGAAGGAAAATGCAGAATGCTTTATGATCTGATCATCACCTCCAGGGAGACCGTCATGCCGGTGGATGTGGCCGCGGTTCATCCCACCGGCATTTACGTTTGCTGCACCGCCAAAAAGGTGGATGCAGATAAAGCGGAATGTTTTTTAAAGGATATGTTCCTCAGCCATCAGTTTAAGCTGGAGGTAAGGTACTTTTTGGATGAAAAGGCGTTTTTCAACTGCCTTTCCGGCTTAAGACCGGAAACAGAGTATAAGGATGACGGCAGCTTGGAGCGTGCCTCCGGGCTGTTAAAAAGCCTGTCCATGTAAAGGGCAGGACAGAAATACCCTGCGGGTATCCCTTTACACCCGATAGAACGGGGTAGGTCCTGCCAAAGTTCATGGCAATAGTCATAGAAATAGTCATAGAAAGGACAGATCATGCAGTCTTTGATCGTATCGCAAAATGAAGCAGGACAGCGTTTGGATAAGCTGCTTTCTAAATATTTAAATCTTGCAGAAAAGAGTTTTCTCTACAAGATGATGAGAAAGAAAAATATCACTTTAAACGGAAAAAAGTGCGAGGGTTCGGAAAAGCTTGTACAGGGAGATGAGGTCAGGCTTTTTCTTTCCGATGAAACCATTGGAAAGTTTTCCCAGGTCAAGCTTCCTGAGGTCCGGAAAGTGTCTTTAAACATTATATATGAGGATGATCATATTCTTCTGGTAAATAAGCCGGTTGGCATGCTCTCCCAGAAAGCCAGGGAGTCCGATGAATCCCTGGTGGAATACATGATTGATTACCTGGTTTCAAGCGGCCAGTTATCCACAGAGCAGCTAAGGAGCTTCCGGCCTTCTGTGTGCAACCGTCTGGACCGGAATACCAGCGGCCTGGTGGTGGGAGGAAAGTCTTTGGCAGGCCTTCAGCTCATGTCTGCCTCCTTTAAGGAGCGGAGCATTCACAAGTATTACCAGTGTGTGGTAAAGGGGCATGTTTTAAACAGGCAGGTGATCACAGGCCATTTGACAAAATCAGAAGCTTCCAATCAGGTAACGGTCCATAAGCAGCCGGTTCCCGGGAGTGTTCCTATTGTGACAGAATATGAACCGGTTCAATACCAGGAAGGATATACCCTTTTAAGGATCACCCTGATCACTGGACGTACCCATCAGATCCGTGCCCATTTATCTTCCATTGGACACCCAATCGTAGGAGATTATAAGTATGGAGACGGCAGGGTCAATGAAGAAGCCAAGAGGCTTTACCATATCCATTCCCAGCTCCTTCACTCCTATCAGGTGATCTTCCCTGAGCTGCCGGAGCCTCTTGCTTATTTGTCGGGACGCAACTTTTTCGCGCCTCTGCCAAAAACCTTTTCAAAGATATGTAAGGATTGGAGGTAGGAGAGGACTATGGGAACCTGGAAGACAAGAGGGTTAAGAGGCTCCACCCTTGAGGATCTGATTAACCGCAGTAATGATAGCTACCGGGAAAAAGGGCTGGCTTTGATCCAGAAAATACCGACGCCGATCACGCCCATTTCCATTGACAAGGAAAGCCGCCATATCACCCTGGCTTATTTTGACCAGAAAAGTACGGTAGACTATATCGGGGCCGTACAGGGGATTCCGGTGTGCTTTGACGCAAAGGAATGCTCTGCATGCACCTTTCCCCTTCAGAACATTCATCCTCATCAGGTGGCCTTTATGGAAGAATTTGAAAGCCAGGGAGGCATTGCCTTTATCATTTTATCCTATACCCAGAAGGATGAGATGTATTATTTACCATTGGATCATCTGAAAGGGTTTTGGAACCGGATGGAAGAGGGAGGGCGAAAAAGCTTTACCTATGAGGAGGTGGATAAGGCCTGGCGGATCCGGCGCTTTCGGGATATTTTTGTACACTACCTGGAGCTGATCCAGAAAGATTTGGATAGAAGAGATTGACAAGAACCACTTTTTCCCCTATAATCGACTATACGTTATCGAATTATCACTTTACCACAAGAAAGTGATATAAAATGATGAGTTGTGAAAATATTTTTCTTCACTGGATTTTATAAAGCTTATGATGGAAATACCCTTCGGGTATACCTTTTTGCCCCAAATACATGGGCAATAACAGGGAAAAGCAAAGTAAAAAGACGGAGGTTGTTATGGCAAATAAACTGTTACATACGCCGGACGGAGTCCGGGATATCTATGGAGTGGAGTGTACGAGAAAGGCTGCCCTGCAGGAGAAGATGCTAAAGGTCTTCCATTTGTGCGGATATCAGGACATAGAAACCCCAACCTTTGAATTTTTTGATATTTTCAACGAGTCCCGGGGAAGTGTCAAGGCAAGGGAGATGTTTAAGTTTTTTGACAGAGATAACCACACTCTGGTGCTGCGTCCGGATGAGACGCCTGCCATAGCCAGATGCGCGGCCAAATATTTTCTGGACGAGGACATGCCCATCCGTCTTTGCTATATTGAGAGGACCTTTATCAATAACTCCAGCTATCAGGGCAGGCTTAAGGAATCCAGTCAGACCGGAGTGGAGTTTATCGGCGATGATTCCGCAGATGCAGATGCAGAGGTCCTGGCTATGGTAATCGGGGCTTTAAAGGCGGCAGGGCTGACGGAATTTCAGGTGGAATTAGGGGAAGTGGATTTTTTCAAAGGGCTTATGGAAGAGGCCGGTATGGATGAGGAAATGGAAGAAGCCTTAAGAGGGCTTATTGAAAATAAGAATTATTTCGGTGTAGAAGAGCTGCTCTTGGCCCAGCCCATTTCCAAGGAATTAAAACAGGTATTTTTAAGGCTTCCGGAGCTGTTCGGCTCTTTAGAGCAGGTTCAGGCGGCCAGGGAACTGACCTCCAATCCAAGAGCCTTAAGGGCCATTGAGCGTCTGGAGGAGGTAAACCGGATCCTTGAGCATTACGGGCTTTCTGATTACGTTTCCTATGATCTTGGCATGCTGAGCCAATATCAGTATTATACCGGAATTATATTTAAGGCCTACACCTATGGGACCGGGGACTATGTGGTCAACGGCGGCAGGTATGACAAGCTTCTGGAGCAGTTTGGAAAGGATTCTCCTGCCGTGGGTTTCGGAATATCGGTGGATGAGCTTTTGCTGGCCCTTTCCAGGCAGAAGATTGAGACAGAGGTTTCTGTGGTGAATACCGTGATCCTTTATGAGAAGGAGGCCAGGGAAAATGCAATCCGTCTTTCCGGCCATTTCCGGGATTCCGGTATGGCAGTCCAGCTTCAGCGAAAAGATCCGGCCCGTTCCCTTGAGGAGTATCAGGCCTACGCAAGGCGCAGGGATTTAAACAATCTGCTGTATTTAGACCACAGCGGCTTTTGTGTAAAGGTCATGAACCTAATTCTGGACCGTACAGATGAGATACCGCTGTCGGAATACTTAAAATAATCGGGGGAACGTATGAGATATCTGACTTTTGCCCTGTCAAAGGGGCGGCTGGCGAAACAGTCAATGGAAATGTTTGAAAAAATCGGGATCACCTGTGAAGAGATGAAGGACAAGGATTCCCGGAAGCTGATCTTCACCAACGAGGAGCTGGGCGTGCGGTTCTTCCTTGCAAAGGCCAGCGATGTGCCCACCTACGTGGAGTATGGGGCCGCTGATCTTGGAGTGGTTGGAAAGGATACCATTCTGGAGGAAGGAAGAAAGCTTTTTGAGGTCATGGACTTAGGGATCGGAAACTGCGCCATGTGCGTCTGCGGTCCTCCATCGGCAGGAGAACTTTTAAAACATCATGAAAGGATCCGCGTGGCCACCAAATATCCGGCCATTGCCAAGGATTATTTTTACAATAAAAAGCATCAGACGGTTGAGATCATAAAGCTGAACGGCTCCATTGAGCTGGCGCCCATTGTAGGGCTTTCTGAGGTCATTGTGGACATTGTGGAAACGGGAACCACCCTTAGGGAAAACGGGCTTACGGTATTAGAGGAGATCTGTCCTCTGTCCGCCCGCATGGTGGTGAACCAGGTAAGTATGAAACGGGAGAACGACAGAATCACAAAGCTGATCCATGATCTGCGTACCCTGCTGCAGGAGGAGAACCGATGAGAATTGTAAAACTGGACGAAGCTTCCAAACAGAATATTCTTGCTGATCTGTTAAAAAGAGATCCCAATAATTACGGCACTTACGCTGACACGGTGCAGGAAATCGTGAATTCGGTAAAACGGGATGGAGACAAGGCGGTATTTGCCTATACAAAGGAATTTGATAAGGCGGACATAAACCCCAAAAACCTTAGGGTGACCCAGGAGGAAATTGAGGAAGCCATGAAGGAAGTGGATCCCCAGCTCATGGAGATCCTTGGGAAATCCATGAAAAACATCCGGCAGTTCCATGAAAAGCAGAGGCAGTACAGTTGGTTTGACAGTAAGCCCGACGGCACCATCCTGGGCCAGAAGATCACGGCCTTAGAAAGCGTGGGCGTTTATGTTCCAGGAGGAAAGGCGGCTTATCCGTCATCGGTTCTTATGAATATCATTCCCGCAGAGGTGGCTGGAGTGGACCGAATCGCAATGGTAACTCCTCCGGGAAAGGATGGAAAGGTCAATCCGGTCACTTTAACGGCAGCCCATCTGGCAGGCGTTACGGAGGTCTATAAGGTGGGGGGAGCCCAGGCAGTGGCAGCCCTTGCCTTTGGAACGGAATCCATCCCAAAGGTCAATAAGATCGTAGGGCCTGGAAACATCTTTGTAGCTTTGGCGAAAAAGGCAGTTTACGGCCATGTGAGCATTGACAGCATTGCCGGACCAAGCGAGATTCTGGTGCTTGCAGATGAAAGCGCCAATCCCCGTTTTGTGGCGGCGGATCTTTTGTCCCAGGCAGAGCATGACGAGCTGGCTTCCGCCATTCTGGTGACCACCAGCATGGAACTGGCCGAACGGGTGTCAGAGGAAGTAGAAACGTTTACAAAAGAACTGTCACGGACCGAGATCATTAAAAAATCCCTGGATAATTATGGCTATATTCTGGTAGCGGACACCATGAAGGAAGCCATTGCAGCAGTCAATGAGATCGCTCCCGAGCATTTGGAGATCATCACCAAAAATCCTTTTGAGGATATGACCAGGATCCATAATGCAGGCGCCATATTTATTGGAGAATACAGCTCAGAGCCTTTGGGAGATTATTTTGCCGGACCAAACCACGTGCTTCCCACCAATGGTACGGCTAAATTTTTCTCAGCCCTCAGTACGGATGATTTTATAAAGAAATCCAGCATCATTTATTATTCCAAAGAAGCTTTGGAAGAGATTCACGAGGATATTGAAGCCTTTGCCGAGGCGGAGCATCTAACAGCCCACGCCAATTCCGTAAAGGTACGCTTTCCACGAAAGCAATGTCCACGTAAGCAATGAGCAGTGGGAAATGGGACAGGGGAAGATTTTCGTTGTGCTTGCACATAAGAAAATCTTGCCATGGCCCATTTCAGAGGGCGAATGCCCGTGAGCTCGCAAAACCGCAGGTTTTGCGAGCGCCACTGCGGACTTAACCAACAAGCCCCCCCAGGTTTTACAAGCCCCCCGCAAATCTTACAACTTATCAAATCAGCAACGAAAGAAGGACAAAAGATGGGACGAAGTGCAGACATTTCCCGAGTAACCCGTGAGACAGATATCCGTTTGAACCTTGACATAGACGGCAGCGGAAAGGCTGACATCCATACAGGCATTGGATTTTTTGATCATATGTTAAACAGCTTTGCCCATCATGGTTTTTTTGACTTAAACCTGACGGTAAAGGGGGATCTTCAGGTGGATACCCACCATACCGTTGAAGATACGGGCATTGTCCTGGGAACGGCTATCAAGCAGGCCCTTGGTGAAAAAACTTCCATCAGGCGCTACGGCAGCATACTCCTTCCCATGGATGAAGCATTGATCCTCTGCGCCATTGATTTATCCGGCAGGCCCTATCTAGGCTATGATGTCCTGCTTACCAGGGAACGGGTGGGGGATTTTGAAACAGAAATGATGAAGGAATTTTTCTATGCCGTATCCTATGCTTCTGAAATGAACCTGCATATCAGAAAACTGGCGGGAGAGAATAACCACCATGTGATGGAAGGAACTTTCAAGGCTTTTGCAAAGGCCCTGAATGAGGCTGTATCCCTTGATCCCAGGATCATAGGAGTGCTGTCCACAAAGGGAACATTATAAAGGAGAATCCATATGCAGCTTTATCCAGCAATTGACTTAAAAAACGGGCAGTGCGTCCGTTTGAAACAGGGAGAATTTAAGGAGATCACCGTTTATTCCAGCCGGCCGGAGGAAGTAGCAGCCCTCTGGCAGTCTCAGGGTGCCACATTTCTTCATCTGGTAGACTTAGACGGCGCTTTGGCCGGCCGCTCAGTGAATAATGAGGTGATCAAAAAAATAGTGAATACTGTATCCATACCCATTGAGATAGGCGGCGGCATCCGAAGCGAAGAGGCTGTTGAATCCATGCTTTCTCTGGGAGTGGCCAGAGTGATCATTGGAACAAAGGCAGTAGAGAATCCGAAGTTTATCCGGGATATGGTGAAAAGGTTCGGGCAGGACCGGATCGTGGCAGGGGTTGACGCAAAGGATGGAATGGTAGCTGTAGAAGGTTGGGAAAAGATCAGCGGAATTTCCGCATCAGAGCTTTGCGGCCGGATGAAGGAATACGGCGTCAGCCATGTGGTCTACACGGACATTTCCAGGGATGGGATGCTGACCGGACCCAATGTGGAATATACGAAAAAGCTAACGGAAGAAACAGGAATGGATATCATTGCCTCCGGAGGAATGTCTTCCATGGAAGATTTGAGACAGCTTTGCCAGGCAGGTGTCCGTGGCGCAATCATCGGGAAGGCGCTGTATGAAAAAAGGATTGATTTGAAGGAAGCCATTGAAGCCTTTGAAAAACAGGATCATCAGGGGAGGGTATGATGATGGAACATAAAAAACTAATTGCAGGTTTTGGAATCCGGGAAGGAAAAGCGGTCAGGCTTGATGACCGGATGACAAGTTATAAGGAAAATCTTTTGACCCTGGCCTGTTTTTACGGAGACAGCGGGGCTGATGAGCTTTTCCTGTATGATTTGTCAGAAACGGAAGACGACCATGAACGGACCATTGGCCTTATGAAGGAAATTGCAAGGCTGTCAGATATTCCTGTGGTTTTAGGGGGTAGAGTAAGGCGGCTGGAGGATGTGAAGAAATATCTTTACGCAGGGGCAAAAGCTTCGTTTCTCAATGTGAGCCTGGATGAAAATGTAGATTTGATGAAAGAGGCGGCTGACCGGTTCGGAGACGATAAGATTTACGCTTATCTTCCGGACTGTTCGTATTTGGAGCGGACCAAGGAATATGCCCAGCTTGGAGCCACCGTCATGATTCTGGGTGATGCTGAAATTTCGGAGGAAAAGCTTCAGGCCGTCTCAGACTGTGAGGAGACCTTTCTGCTTACTAGCTGTGGGGAGGATGCGGGGCTTTTTGCCTTTGCCCTTATAATGGAAAACGTGGAAGGCCTGGTGGGAAGCTTTGACGGAGAAGTGAACTGCATGGATTTAAAGCAGGATTTAAAAGCCCTGGGAATCGGAGTCGATACCTTTGAAAGCCCGGTGAGTTTTCAACAGTTTAAGCTCAATGAGGACGGGCTGATCCCGGTTATCACCCAGGATTACAGGACAGGGGAAGTGCTCATGCTGGCCTATATGAACGAAGAGGCATTTCAGGAGACTTTAAAGACCGGCTGTATGACCTATTACAGCAGAAGCCGTAAAAGCCTTTGGCGAAAAGGAGAAACCTCCGGCCATTACCAGTATGTGAAGTCATTGTCCTTAGACTGTGACAACGATACGCTGCTTGCCAAAGTAAACCAGATCGGGGCTGCCTGCCATACGGGGGCAAGAAGCTGCTTTTATCAGAATCTGGTTAAGAAGGAATACCAGGATAGCAATCCTTTAAAGGTGTTTGAAGAAGTATTTCAGGTGATTCTTGACAGAAAGACCAACCCAAAGGAAGGCTCCTATACCAATTATCTGTTTGACAAAGGCATTGACAAGATATTGAAAAAGCTGGGAGAAGAGTCTACGGAAATTGTTATCGCCGCCAAGAATCCAAATCCTGAAGAGGTGAAATACGAGATTTCAGATTTTCTTTATCATATGATGGTGCTGATGGCTTACAAAGGAGTGTCCTGGGAGGATATTACAAGGGAACTGTCCAACCGTTGACCATGATGTAAATGCTGGAAAGGCTGCCCGCTTTTCCAGCGTTTTTTGTATACATACAGCAATGGACAGCTTAACCCCTCTATGGTATAATTAGGAAATTGAGATAAAAGGAGACCATGAGTATGAAAAAACAAATGTCCCAGGGATTGAAACGGATGACAGGGCTTTACCGCTGGGTGATACCGGTAGTTTTCCTGTATATTATTGCCTTTTCTTTTTTTCTGGGTGGAATGGGTATGAAGTTTTTAGGAAGCACGAAACCTGATGTGGAACCGGTGGAATTTCATGTGTATGACGGAGAGGATATTTACAGCAGCTTAAAGGCTCAGATGATGACCCAGGAGTTTGCTTCGGATTTTAAGGAGACGAATCATTATTACTTTATTTATGACGAAAATCTTCTGCCCTTTATCGTACAGGTCCATGGAGTACTGCCGGAGGAATATTTAAAGATTCAGTCCTATTTGTACGATGAATCCGAGGAATCGCCGGAGCCGGCCACGTTTTACGGCATGTCGGCACCTATTGAGGAGGATATCCGGACCTATGCCATAGAAAGCTACAATGACATGTGGGGCGAAGAACTTGTGACAGAGGATAATTTTTCGGACTATTTTGGAGAATACTATCTGGATACCACAAAAAAACCGGCATCCAATGCCGGGAAAACGATTTCTCTCGTTTTTTTGTACGCATTCACGGCTGCGTTGGCAGGAACCTTGATTCTGGTATGGAACCTTAACAGCCGGAGCTTTAAGAAAAGCCGGGCTACATTAAAAGCATGGCCGGAAGAAAGGCTCCTTAAGCTGGACGGACAGCTTCAGGTGGCTCTTTCCCTTGCCTATGGGAAAAAACTCCTTTATTTGACAGAGGATTATATGGTTACTGATGCGGAAGGGTTTGACATCATCCCATACGAGGCCATTGACCGGATTTATGATACCTCCTCTGCAACAGAAAAGAGGCTTGGGTTGGAAACCACAGATGGGGAACACCATACCCTTGCTATTATAAAAAGAAGCGGCAGAGTAAAAGAAGAGGCGTTCCAGGAGCTGATCCTGCAGGTGAAAAAGAAGATTGCAGGTAAAAAAGAGGAATTGCCGGAGAGTCTTCTGACGGGAAGATTTTACATGGATCCAGGAAATGAGGATCCGGAAGCAGTCCTTCAGGTATCCGCAGCTCTTGAACTGAAGCCGTCTAATCCTTTTCTTGGAGTGATCGGTGCACTGTTTGCTTCTCTTTTGGGAGTAGGATTGTGGGTATTTATCGGCCAGGTAGGATTTATCGCCGGGATTGCCGGATTTGTGATGCTGAAGCTTGCTTTAAGCGGCTATGAGAAGCTTGGAGGCTCACTGGACAAAAAGGGAGCCGTTCTTTGCCTTATATTAACGGCAGGAATGATAGCAGGGGCCAATCTTCTGGATTATGCAGTATCCATGGTAAGAGCATACTTCCAGTATGAGGCCAGTTTTGAAACCCTGATCTATGTTTTCGCAAATTTTGGAAATCTTATGTCCGAAATGGATATGTGGGGAGAATTTTTCCTTGACCTTGCCATCGGTTACGGCCTGTCCATATGGTCCGGTGCAGGTGCTATAAAAGCCATTATGAATATGGAAAAATAAAATTTTCAGAAAAAGAGGCGGTATTATTATGTCAGCAGTATTGAACAATTTTTTAAAGTATATATCCTTTGACACACAGTCCAAGGAGGATATGGAAGCAGTACCCAGTACGGAAAAGCAAAGGGTATTAGCCAGGGAACTGGCAGCCCAGCTTCAGGCCATGAAGGCGGAACATGTAATGGTGGATGAGCACAGCTACGTTTATGCCACCATACCGGCCACCACCGAAAAGGCTGTTCCTGTTCTTGGTTTTATTGCTCATATGGACACAGCTCCTGCATATTCCGGGGAAGGAGTAAAGCCTCAGATTGTAAAAAATTATGACGGCGGTGATATTCTCATGAATAAAGAAACCGGCCTGGTCATGAAACCCTTGGATTTTCCGGATCTTTTAAAGTACAAGGGCCAGGATATTATTACAACAGACGGAACCACCCTGCTGGGCGCAGATGACAAGGCCGGAGTTGCCGAGATTATGGCCATGGCAGAACATCTTCTGACCCATCAGGAGATTCCCCATGGAATCATCCGCATTGGCTTTACACCCGATGAAGAGGTTGGAAGAGGTGCTGATTTCTTTGATGTAAAAGGCTTTGGTGCCGATGTGGCTTATACCGTAGACGGCGGCGGTTTAGGGGAACTGGAATATGAGAATTTCAACGCTGCTTCCGCAAAAGTCCTTGTGCACGGTTCCAGCATTCACCCAGGGTCTTCCAAAGGAAGAATGAGAAATGCCCTGCTGATTGCCATGGAGTTTCACAACATGCTTCCGGCTGCTGAAAATCCCATGTATACGGAAGGATATGAAGGGTTTTACCATTTGGATTCCATGAGAGGAACGGTGGAAGAAGCCCGCATGGATTATATTATAAGGGACCATAACAAAGAAAAATTTGAAGAGAAAAAGGTATTTATGGAGAGGGTGGCAGAATATATCAACAGCCGCTATCCTGCAGGGACCGTGGAGCTTATGTTAAAGGACAGTTACTATAACATGAAAGAAAAGATCCAGCCTCACATGTACCTGATCGATATAGCAAAGGCTTCCATGGAGGAAATCGGAATAGAGCCTCAGATAACCCCTATCAGGGGAGGCACGGATGGAGCCCGTTTGTCTTATGAGGGACTTCCCTGTCCCAATCTTTGCACAGGCGGCTATAATTACCATGGAAAGTTTGAGTTCATCCCTGTTCAGTCCATGGAAAAAGTAGTGGAGCTTCTTCTTAAAATCGTGGAGAAATTTACGGAAAGAGAATAAGGAATATAAAAGCAATGGTGGGAGTCCGGTTATTTCGGCTCCTGCCATTGCTTTTATAAATCCTCATCCTTTCATTATTCTGTTTGTTTCCCGTTGCCATCCTAAATTCTGTATTCCTTCACAAACCGGCGATTAATCAGGAAATGCTTTGACTTAAAATGTATCTTTACAATTGAATGCATATTCTATATACTTAAGATAAATGTTCGACTTGCCGCAGCTATTATAACCTAATAGTAAGGAGAACAAAAATGAGTAAAAAAAGACCTAATATTATTTTTATACTATCGGATGATCAGGGCGCCTGGGCTATGGGCTGTGCCGGGAATCAGGAGATTATTACGCCCAACCTGGACAGGCTGGCAGCAGAGGGAATTCGCTTTGACAACTTCTTCTGTGCTTCCCCTGTTTGTTCCCCGGCCAGAGCATCTCTTTTAACCGGACGAATTCCATCACAGCACGGGGTGCATGACTGGCTTCGGGATGATAATAAAGAACAGGAGGATATCGAATATCTGGCAGGTCAGACCGCTTATACGGATGTATTGGCACAGGAAGGCTATGTATGTGGTCTGTCCGGGAAGTGGCATGTTGGAAGAAGTTCTGTTCCCCAAAAGAGTTTTACACACTGGTTTGCGCACAAATCTGGCGGAGGCCCCTATTATAATGCTCCTTTTTATAAAGGAGGACAACTAATCTATGAATCCGGTTATGTCACTGATGTAATAACCGATGATGCCATATCTTTTATGAACGCCCATGCAGGCAAGCAGCCCTTTTATCTGCATGTCGGCTATACAGCACCTCATTCCCCCTGGATTAACAACCATCCAAAAGAATACACAGAAATTTACGAGGACTGTTCCTTTTTGTCATGCCCCATGGAAACAAAACACTCTGATAGCATTTACTTAACAGATGAGGTATTAAAGGATTTAAAAGCTAATCAGATAGGATATTATGGGGCAGTCACCGCAATGGATCAGAATATTGGCCGTATTCTTGACGAGCTTGATCGTTTGGGAATCAGGGAAGAGACTCTGGTACTGTTTTCCAGTGATAATGGATTTAGCTGCGGCCATCACGGTTTCTGGGGAAAAGGGAATGGTACCTTTCCTATTAACATGTATGAATCCTCAGTTAAAGTTCCTTTTATTGCCAGCCAGCCGGGCACCATTCCTCAGGGAAAAATAAATTCTTCCCTGGTTTCCGCGTATGACTTTATGCCTACATTACTGGAATATGTCAAAGCAGAGGACAGAATTACAGATCATCTTCCAGGCAGAAGCTTTCTTCCGGCAATAATGGGACAGCCGTTTATTCAGGCAGAATCCATTGTTGTATTGGATGAATATGGGCCGAACCGAATGATACGGGGAACCAGATATAAGTTTATTAAACGTTACCCTTACGGACCGAATGAACTCTATGATTTAGAGAAAGATCCGGGAGAGAGGCATAATCTTCTTTTATCTGAAGGCGGGGAAGCAATCGAAATAAGAAATAAACTGAATTATGAATTGGAGCAGTGGTTTTTAAAATATGTGAATCCGGAGATTGATGGTGCGAAAGAAGCGGTATATGGTTCCGGGCAGATCAATCTGGCAGGAGTCTGGAATAAGGGAAAAACGTCTCATAGCTGTGATGATTACATGAAAGAAAAAATGCAGAAAACCCATTTTAAAGATGAAAAAGGATTGGAATAAAATGAAAAAAGGATTTAGAACCCTTAAGGCGCAACTGCGCCTGGGATATGGGCTTACCTTTGCCCTGATTTCCCTTCTTTTTGTTGCATTTTTATTTTTAGGAATCAAAAGCCTTATGGTGGATCAGATCGGGCAGAGCAGACTTGATGTATTAAAACAAATCTCAGAACGATCCAATACCATAAAAAGTAATACAATTACCATATCTAATCTTTACCGTTATGATGAGCATATGAGAAGCTTCCTGTGGGAAGAAAAGAATCAGTCATTGGAAAAGAGACAGGAGACCATCAATTATCTCAATGAGCTAAAAAAGACCTATGACCAGGTTTTTCATGATATAGGTCTGAACTATGATGTGATCATTCTGGGCAATAATGGTTTTCAGTACTCTTCAAGAGGAAATGGTGATTATGACTTTCAGGGTTTAGAGAGCCAGCTATGGTACAGGCAAAGCTATGATTCTGAGGATGATATGGTGTTTATCAGCAGTTTTCAGGAAAAGTTTGATAACACAGGCAGAGAAAATCCTTATGTATTCGGTGCATTTCGTCAGGTTGTGGATCTGGAAGGCAATATACTTGGTACGATTCTGGTAAATATAGATGAAAAATATCTGGAGGGTTTATATAGTTCTGTAGAAGAAAACAGCAATTTTTATATTTTTGATAAAAAGGGAAATATTGTATCCAGCAGAGACAAGGCTTTGCTTGGCAAAAATTTTATTGGAGTTAAAAACTTCAGGCAGTTTTTTGGTGAAAATCAGTACAGTATGATCAGAAAGCTGGGACAGGATTATCTGCTGTCCAATTACTATGATCCTGAGACAGGCTGGACAATTGTAGAAGAGATGCCTTGTTCTGTGATTTTAAAGCCTCTTCATCAGGCTATCGCCATTCTGCTCCTGCTTTTAAGCTGCTGTATTTTTGCGGGAGCCGGGGCTGCTTATTACTTATCTGGCAGAATATCAAAGCCTATCCAGAAGCTGTGCCGTCTGATGGACCAGGTGCGGCAGGGTGATTTTGATGTGATCAGTGACATTAAAGGCTATGAAGAAGTCAATCAATTGAAAGACAGTTTTAATGAAATGGCAAGAGAGATTAAAAACCTGATGGAAAGTGTAAAGCAAAAAGAAATAAAAAAGCGGAAATCAGAGTTGGATTTTCTCAGAGCCCAGATCAATCCCCATTTTCTTTATAATACCCTGTTTTCCATTCAGTGCATGATTGAACTGGGGAATAACAAACAGGCGGTTTTAATGATGTCGGCTTTTATAGACCTGCTAAAGAGGACTTTGTCAGTAGATACGGATTTCATTTTATTGGAAGAAGAGTTTGAGAATACAGAAAAATATCTGGTTCTTCAGCAGATCCGCTATGGAGATAAAGTGCATTTTGAATGTGAAATAGAGGAAAAAACAAAGGGATGTCTTGTGCCTTCTCTTATTATTCAGCCAATTGTAGAAAATGCTATATTTCACGGACTTAATGCAAAGGAGGAGCCGGGGCTGATTGTAGTCGAGTCTGCAATATACAGTGACTGCCTTCTGATCACCATTTCCGACGATGGAGTTGGGCAGAGTGAAGAGGAACTTATGCAGTTGAGAGATCAGTTGGAGAACAGAGAGTACCAGACCGGGCGTTCCATTGGCATTTTAAATGTGTTAAATCGAATCAGAATCAATTTTGGAGATTCTTATGGGCTTCTTGTGGAAAGCGAAAGAGGAATCGGGACAACAGTTACTTTAAAGCTTCCTGTTATAAGGAGAGAGCATTTCAACGAAGAGGATTTCCCATGAAAATACTGATTGTAGATGATGAAAGAATGATTTGTGAATGGCTGCAGTTTTGTATTCAGAGCTATCCGGGCTGTGAACTGTCTGGCTGTGCCCATAACGGAGAGCAGGCTCTGTCTGTTTTTAAAGAAAAAGGGGCTGATATCGTATTTACAGATATAAAAATGCCTCTCATGGGAGGTTTAGAGCTTTTAAGGGAGATTAAAAAGCTGGATCCCAGAACGATTGTCATATTGCTGACTGCTTTTGCAGATTTTGATCTGGTGCGGGAAGCAATTCGCCAAGGTGGTGACGATTATTTGCTGAAAACAGAGATGAATCAACAGTCCTTTCAGGAAATGCTGTCCAGGCTGGAACTGCAGATAACAAGAAAGGGTTCAGAAGAAGTTCGCGGAGAAACGGAGAGTACAGGGCAGCAGCACTCCATAATCAGTGATATTTTAAGGAAAGACGGCCCATTAAAAGAGGAGGACATCAGACAACTGAGAGAGTGCAACATCAGATGGAGGGATGGAGGACTGTTTTCCATAGCGGTCTGGAAACAGGATTTAATGAAAGATTTTGTCCTGCCCCAGAACTCCTATGTCCGCCATGTGGCCAGCTTTGAGTATGACAGATACACCTATGTGATGATAGGTAATCTGGCCAGGGATTTAACAGAGCTTAAGAAGAATCAGATTTTGTATGAGTACGCTTCTGCAATTGTTTTAAATAACGGATGTATGGCAGGAGTCAGTGCCATAACAGAACATTTAAGCAGTGTATCCGATGCCATTGTTCAGGCAGTTTATGGTCTTGGGCAGGGATATTATGAAGGGAAAATAAAAGTTTGGCAGGCAGCGGTCAACGGAAGTGTATTTAGGGAAAAGGAATCAAAGTGGGAGTCTGTTTTTCGAAAGAAAAAGCGGGAATTGTATGATGTGCAAAGCAACGAATTTTATGGAAAAACGGAAGAAACCATGGAAGAAGCCAGGAAAGATACTGGGGTTCCTATCAGCGGATTTACTGCCTTCTGCTGCGATGCAATGGAATTGGCATATATGCGGTTTGCAGAAGAGGATGCACAGTTGATGCATCATATGCTTTTAGAAGAAAAATGCCGGGTCCATGAAACCACAGACTATGCACAAGCCAGGTACAGAGTTCTGGAGTTTATCAGAAATGTGCTGGCGTATCAGGATGTAGATGAAAGAAGATTGTCCAAAGGAGTGGCTGCAGCCGTTGATTATGTGAGAAAGCATTACAGCGAACCCATCAGCCTGGAAATGGTTTCCCAGAAAGTCCACTTAAATTCTGAATATTTATCCAGAATCTTTAAGGAAGAGGTGGGCTGTACTTATAGTGCCTTTATCTCTGAGATAAGGCTTAAGAAGGCCGCTTATCTGCTGTCCCATACAACAGAACGTGTTCAGAAAATCGGGGAATCAGTGGGATATCCTAATGTAAGTTATTTTTCTACAACCTTTAAAAAACGTTATGGGGTAAATCCCTATGAATACAGAAGAGGGGAGTAAAAAAAATCATGAGAGTATTGATGGTTATGTTTGACTCATTAAATAGAAATATGCTGGAACCCTATGGAGGAAGATTTGCAAAAACTCCTAATTTTAACAGGCTGGCAGAGCATTCGGCAACCTTTGAAAACTGTTACGCCGGCAGTCTTCCCTGTATGCCTGCGCGACGGGAACTGCACACTGGAAGATATAATTTTCTTCATCGGAGCTGGGGACCATTAGAGCCTTTTGATGATTCCATGCCTGAGCTGTTAAATCACAATGGCATTCATACCCATATTGCCACGGATCATTACCATTATTTTGAAGATGGCGGGGCAACCTATCATACCAGATACCGAACATGGGAAGGATTCCGGGGACAGGAGGGAGATGCATGGAAAGGCGTTGTGAGAGAGAGCAGATCTCCAAAGGAATATAAAAACCGGTGTGATGGCATTGCTGATAACTGGGAGCACAACTGGGTTCCCCAGGATTTTATCAACAGATCCTATTTGGATACAGAAGAAAAGCAGCCTCAGAGTAAAACGTTTGAAGCCGGAAAAGAATTTATCAGTACCAACCACAATTCAGACCAGTGGTTTTTGCAGATAGAAACCTTTGATCCCCATGAGCCGTTTTTTACTCAGGATAAGTTTAAAAAACTGTTTCCACACACTTATAACGGAGCTGTTTATGACTGGCCGGATTACAGAAAACTTAATGAACGTGATACACCGGAGGAGATTCTTCATTTAAGGTCAGAATATGGAGCTTTGCTGTCTATGTGTGATGAAAAGCTGGGTGAGATCCTGGATCTGATGGATGAGTACCATATGTGGAAGGATACAATGGTCATTGTTAATACAGATCATGGGTTCCTGTTGTCTGAACATGGACAATGGGCCAAATGCCACTGTCCGTTTTATAATGAAGTGGCCAGAATTCCTTTATTCATATGGGATCCAGTCACCGGAATAAAGGGGAAACGGGTAAAAAGTCTGGTACAAACCATTGATCTGCCTGCAACCATATTGAAACAGTTTGGGATGGAACGTCCAAAGGATATGGAGGGAATTCCCCTTCAGTCTGTACTTCAGGAAGATAAAGCCATACGGGAAGCTGCTCTTTTCGGAGTCTACGGAGGCCAGATAAACTGTACAGACGGACGCTATGTTTATATGAGAAGTCCTGTAAATTACGAGACGAGGATTTATCAGTATACCCTGATGCCTACACGCCATGGAGGACGCAGGGCTTTTATAAAAAATGAAGAGCTGAAGCAGATGACTTTGTCAAATGGGTTTTCGTTTACAAAGGAGCTTCCTCTTATGCAGATTCCCTGTGACAGAGAAACAGAGCAAAATACATACCCTGCTATGTTGTTTGATTTAGAGAATGATCCCAATCAGGAATCGCCCATTGAGGATGAAGCAGCAGAAAAAAGAATGATCCATTTAATGGAAAAACGCATGAAGGAAAACCAGTGTCCTTTGGAGATGCTGGAACGATACGGATTCTAGAAAGAGAGGAATGATGTTATATGACCGCCGGCAGTTGACTGAGCGGTCCTCTTTTTATGTAATAGGAAATTCCGCCAAAATCAATAAAAAGGCAGCCGCCGCAGGTGGAAGCCCTGCAACAGCAGGATTTTGTAATAATATAAAAACAAATGTCAAAAAAGCAAAAGACAATAATTTTATTTTAACCAGACCCATCAAAAAAGCAAAAGAAAAATAAAATAATGAAAAAACAGAAGGACTATGGCTGTTATATAATCATAATACAAGAGGGAAATGCGAAGGATGAAAGAATTGGTTGCGGCAAGTCGGATGAATTCGTATTTCCCTAACTTATTATATGAGGAGGATGCAATATGAGAAAAAGCAAAAAAGTAATGAAGATTGCAGCAGCAATTATGGCACTGACCATGGCACTGACAGCTTGTGGAAAGGGAAGTGGAAATGCTTCTGTTCAATCAGGGGGAAGCGGAGGGAAGTCAAGTACAGAGGCAGCAGCAGATTTGCCTGTGTTAAGAGTTGCCATGATGCCGTTTATCACCAGTCTGCCTACAGAGTATATTAAGAAGAACAAGCTGGATGAAAAAGCTGGTTTTAAAATGGAAACAGTTATGTTTGCAACAGGTGCACCTATGAATGAAGCATTGGCAGCAGATTTATGGGATGTAGGGGCAATGGGGGCTGCGGCAGTGACAGGTGTTGCCAATTATGACATGATGATTGTAGGAGAGGTTCTGGAGTCTACAGATGGTCTGGGAGTATTTGTAAAGCCTGATTCTGCTATTGCAGATGCGAAGGGCTACAATCCTTCTTATCCCAATGTACTTGGCAGTCCTGAGACTGTAAAGGGAGCCACAATTCTCCTGCCAATAGGAACGGCACAGCATTTCACCACATTAAAATGGCTGGAGAAGCTGGGGCTTGGAATTACAGATGTAAATATTGTAAATATGGATACAGCCCAGGCTTATCAGGCATTACAGGCAGATCAGTGTGATGCTGTGGCTCTTAATGTTCCTACATTTTTTGAAGCAGTGGATGATGGCATGGTACAGGTAGGCAATCTGGCTGATCTTGGAACCAGATATGTAGATATGGTGGTTGCTAACAGAAAAGCAGTAGAAGGAAAGCTGGAACTGGTTCAGAAATACTTGGACTGTATTATGGAAGCTTGTAAGGCACTGAATGAAGAACCTGATATGGCTGCAGATCTGATGGTGGAATTTTTAAAAGAAGCAGGTGCAGAGACCACAAGAGAGAGCTGTGTCAGTGATTTAGGCAGAGTTCAGTTTATTACAGCCGAAGACTGGAACAATCGTGAACTGGGCAACTTTGCCAGAGAGCTTGGAGAATTCTATATAAGCCTTGGTCAGTTGGAGCCTGAACTCATAGATAAGTTTGACAGTAACATTGATCCGGAATTTGTTAAAAACAATTAGGAGGAATGGAAATGAAGAAGGAGAAAGCAAAATATAAATACTGGCTGATGTCAGTATGCTCTGTTCTTACTGTGCTCTTTATCTGGGAGCTGGTAACCGATATTTTGCATCTGATCTCTCCCATGATGCTTCCCAGCCCGGCAAAGGTACTGGATACATTTCTATATAAACTGACAGGAGGGGTCAATCCGGATGGAGCGACCCTTCTCCAGCATATAGGGGCCAGCATGAAAATTGCTCTGGGAGGTTATACAGTTGGAGTAGTCATTGGTGTTCCTCTGGGGATTGCCATGGCATGGAGCAGGAAGTTTGAGCTGTTTGCCAAGCCATTGTTTGATGTAATACGTCCAATTCCCGCCCTTGCCTGGATTCCTTTGATGATTCTGTGGCTTGGAATTGGTTACTGGTCAAAAGTTGGAATTATATTTTTTGCAGCTTTTATCAGTGCTACCATTAACGCTTATGCAGGGATCAAAAGAACCAGCCAGGTTCACTTATGGGTCGCAAGTACTTTTGGCGCTTCCAATAGACAGATGTTATTTAAAGTGGCTATTCCTACTGCGCTTCCAATGATTTTTACAGGATTAAGACTTGCACTGGGATCTTCCTGGGTTGCTCTGGTAGCAGCGGAGCTTTTAGCAGCAACGAGAGGTCTGGGCTATATGATTCAGGTGGCACGAATGCTGGGACGGCCGGATGTAATTTTAGTAGGAATGATCACAATAGGAGTGATTGGTTTTTTATTATCCTATATACTGGAAAAATTCCAGAATAAGTTCGTAAAGGGAGGAAAATAGCCATGACAGCCAGATTATTCAGAAAAAACATTGCAGCTTTCATGACTGTGATTGCATTTGGATCCCTTCTGCTTTTGTGGGAACTGGTAGCCAGGTTTACAAATGCCAAAATGTTTCTCCCTCCTGCCTCAGAGATAATCTTTAAATTCTTTGAAAGCTTTACGGTTCCCATTGGCAGACACAGGATGATGGTACACATTGGTGTCAGTCTGTACCGAGTGGGTGTAGCTTTCTTTTTTGCAACTTTGACCGGAATTACTCTGGGAGTTTCTATGGGGTATTCTAAGACGGTAGAAGCAATTGTGAAACCCATATTTGAATTTATTCGCCCAATTCCCCCTCTGGCCTGGATTCCTATGTCGATTTTGTGGTTTGGACTTGGAGACAGGAGTAAGTTCTTTATTATTTTTCTGGGGTGCTTTTGTTTTATTACAGTGAATACATACGATGGCACGAAAAATGTAGATCCTGTTTTACTGGGGGCTGCCAGAATGTTAGGCGCATCAGAGCGTCAGGTATTCTTTCGTGTCGTTCTTCCTTCCTCAATTCCGTATATTTTCGCAGGTCTTCAGATTGCCATTACAGCAGGCTGGTCTGCTGTGGTAGGTGCAGAAATGGTACGGTCCGATGAAGGAGTCGGCTGGTTAATTGTTATGGGAATGAGCAATGGAAATACCGTTCAGATTATGGTTGGAATGCTGGCAATCGGTCTTGTTGGATATATCCTGGCTACAGCTATGGCAAAGCTGGAAGGGAGGTTATGCATATGGAATCAGCAGCAGGGACTTTAACAGGGGTACTTCAGTGCAGTCACGTATCCAAGGAGTTTGACAGCTTTGATGGCACAGGCAAGAATCTGGTATTAAAGGACATTGATTTTTCTGTTAAGGAAAATGAATTTTTGGTGTTGTTTGGACCAGGGCAGTGCGGAAAAACCACGTTGCTTAACATTTTGGCAGGTTTAGAACCGGCCACTTCCGGAGATGTGACGGATCATGGGAAAAAGGTGACTGCTCCTGCTCCAAAACGAGGAGTTGTGTATCAGAAAACAGCATTATTCCCATGGCTTACAGTCATGGGAAATGTGGAATTTGGACCGAAGGTACGTGGATTTAAGAAAGAAGAAACAAAAAGGATTGCAGATCATTATATTGAACTGGTAGGTTTAAAAGGGTTTGAAAAAAGTTATCCTTCCCAGTTATCAGGGGGAATGAGACAGAGAGTTGGAATTGCCAGAGCTTACAGCAATAATCCTGATATTATGCTGATGGATGAACCCTTTGGCCATCTGGATGCCCAGACCAGATATATGATGGAGGAAGAGCTTCAGAGAATCTGGCAGAAAGAAAAGAGAACGGTAGTCTTTGTTACCAATAACATTGAGGAAGCTTTATTTCTGGCAGACCGGATTATTCTGATGACCAACTGTCCTTCTGTCATTAAGAAGGAATATAAGATTGATCTGCCCCATCCAAGAAGCTATGTAGACTCTGAATTTCTACGTTTACGGCAGGAAATAACTGAAAATATGGACAAATCGCTGTAAAGGAGGAGTTTATGGAAGATAAAAGAGAAACAAAAGTAAAGGTAATGAATCTGACAAAACAGTTCGATCAGCTTCTTGTTCTGGATGACATATCCTTTGAAGTGAAAAAAGGAGAATTCCTTTGTATCGTAGGGCCTACAGGCTGTGGCAAGACTACATTTTTAAACAGCCTTACCAAGCTTTATCAGCCTACAAAAGGGGAGATATTAATTAACAATGAGGCTGTGGACTTAAAAAAACACAGCATTGCATATATTTTTCAGGAATATTCTACAATGCCATGGCTGACAGTAGAGGAAAATATCCGTTTTGGTCTGGATATTAAGCACACTTCCAAAGAACGGACGGATCAGAAGGTGGAGGAGTATTTAAATGTGGTAGGACTGACCAAATACCGTAAGTACTATCCGGATCAGCTTTCTGCAAGTATGCTCCAGAGGGTGGTAATTGCCAGAGCATTTGCTACAGAGCCAGAGCTGCTGTTAATGGACGAACCATATGGACAGTTGGATATTCAACTGCGGTTTAAGCTGGAGGATGAGCTGTTAAGTTTGTGGAAACGGAATGGAACAACTGTTATTTTCATTACCCACAATATAGAAGAGGCAGTTTATTTGGGGGAAAGGATTCTTGTACTTACAAATAAGCCTACCAGGATAAAAACAGAGATTAAAAATGATCTGCCAAGGCCAAGGGATATTGCTTCTAAGGACTTTGTAGAATTACGAAATAAAGTGACGGATTTAATTAAATGGTGGTAGGCTTTATTTAGCGGTCACAACAACAAAATGTTTATGGGCACTGCCAAGCAAGATGTCTAAGAAAGGGAGTGTCGCACAATGACATGAAGTCAAAATGATTTCATGTCATTGTGTGACACTCCCTTTTACATATTTATCCATTCCTTCCCAGAGAAAATTGTGATTATCAAGTAAAGCAATGGGTTGGTCTGTGATGTCAGCTTATAGGGTAAAGCCGTCCGGCCAAAATAGGTTCCCTTTATTCAGAATTACATGAGTCCAATTTTGCGCAATGGGGAAATTGATAATTGTACACAATGGTTGTGGATAAGGTAATGGTCCAATGGTATAATTTGCACATAACAAATTGCTTTGAAACTTACCGGTAAAAGATAAGCATAGAAGGAGGTTACATTTGAAAAAGGATATGTTATTTCGGGAACTGGTTCAGTTGGACTGGGAAGCGGCTGATCAGACCGAAGTCTTTGAACGAATGGCAGACATTCTGTTTAAAAAGGGATTTGTAAAAAATACTTATCTGGAGTCACTAAAGGCCAGGGAGGAAAGCTATCCCACAGCACTTCCCATTAAGCCTTATCCGGTGGCCATTCCCCATACGGATATCAGCCATATCCTCCGGCCCTTTATTGCCCCTATCCGGCTGAAGGAAGCTGTTGAATGGAGGGAGATGGCTAACAATGATGAAATCCATCCAGTCAGGTTTGTTTTTATGCTGGGGTTTTTAAAATCAGAGGAGCACATAGATCTGCTTCAGATTTTGGTTGAGAATTTTCAGGATGAGGAATTGATGGAGCGTCTGAACAATGCCGGAACAGCGGATGAATACTTTGAACTGGTCTGCGGCATCAAGGGAATGGAATCGTAAGGCTTTGTATAAAATCGGAGGAGGTTTTGACTATGGGAATCAGAGTTATTGTAGCTTGCGGAAGCGGTGTTGCTACTTCACAGACAGTGGCAAGCAAGGTAAACCGCATGTTAAAGGAAAAGAAGGTGGATGCTTTGGTGGAGGCAGTGGATCTAAAGTCCGTTGACCGTTATATGGCTGGCAGCGCTGCCTATATCACCATTGTAAAAAATGCCAAGGAATATCCGATCCCTGTGATCAATGGGATCGCATTTCTCACAGGCATGGGGAAAGACCAGGAATTTGATAAACTGCTGAAAGCAATTGAAGACTACAAAAAGAAGAATCTTTAAATTGAGAATCTGAAAAAATAAGGAGGTAAATGAGAATGCAGATGTTAGCGAATACTGTTAATTTCTTTCTGGGGCTTGGGGCGGCTGTATTTGTACCGGTTATCATTATCATCGCCGGATTAATTGTTAAGATGAAAGTAAAAGATGCTGTTTCATCAGGCATTACCCTTGGTGTGGCTTTCTCGGGAATGAGCATGCTGATCAACTATATGACCGGAGTGATCACGCCGGCGGCAACTGCCATGTTAGAATTTTCCGGCATTGATCTTCCCATTACTGATGGGGGCTGGACCACAATGTCCACGATTTCCTGGTCATGGCCCTATGCATTTTTGATGTTTCCCCTTGTAATCGTGATCAATATTATTATGCTGGCCATGAACAAGACAGACACCTTTAATGCGGATTTATGGAATGTATGGGGGAAGATCTTTACGGCAGTTGCAGTATACTACATAACCGGTAATGTGATCGCGGCATTTATCGTTGCGGCAGTCCAGGTGGTTTTTGAACTGAAATCCGCTGATTTCCACCAGCACCGCATCGGAAAGCTTTCCGGTATTCCGGGAGTTACCTGTACCCATAAGATGGTTTTTCTTGCAGCGCCTATGTATATTGTGGACTGTATCCTTCGGAAGGTACCTGTACTGAATAAATCATTCAATGCGGAGGATTTAAAAGATAAGCTTGGTATTTTCGCGGAAAACCACATTTTAGGATTTCTTTTAGGAATCATTTTCGGAGTTTTGGCAAGGTATAACCTGGCCGGGATATTGACCCTTGGAATACAATGCGCCACTGCCCTTACCTTGTTCCCGGTGATTTCCAAATATTTCATGCAGGCTTTGGAACCAATCTCCAACGCGGTCTCGGAATTTATGCAGAGCAAATTTGCAGACAGAGAGATGTTTGTAGGTTTAGACTGGCCGTTTCTGGGCGGAGCCAATGAAATATGGCTGGCTGTTATCTGGACGGTACCTGTGACCCTTATTATGTCCTTTGTGCTTCCAGGCAATAAGATACTGCCCTTTGCCGGCATCATTAATATTGCCATTGCAGTACCTGCGTACCTGGTGAGCAGGGGAAATATCCTGCGGATGCTGATTCAGTGCACCATTTTTACACCGGTATTTTTATGGGTGGGAACTGCCTTTGCTCCTTTTATGACAGAGCTGGCAAATACCACAAAGGCTGTGGAACTTGCACCTGGGCAGATGATTTCAAATTCAAGCATTGACGGTCCTATATTTACTTATGCATTTTCCCATGCAGTAAAGGTGCTGCAGGGAGATTTCCTTCCTTTGATTATTCTGATACTGTGGGTCGTGTGTTTTGTATTCTATTCAAGAAGTCTGATTCAGGAAAAGAAGGAAGATCTGGCAAAGAAAAGAGCGTAAGGCTGAAAGAGAAATCCGCTTGATTCATTAGGAGGCAAAACATGAAGATCGGCCAACGGAATTGCTTGATTTTGAAGGAAATTGTTAATCATAGTGCATCTGTTACGGGAAAGGCTCTGGAGGCAAAATTGCATTTATCCAGAAAACAACTGGAGTATGGGATTGCTAGAATTAATGAATATCTGGAGGAACAGGAGCTGCCGATTCTGGAACGGGTAAACAACGGAAGGATTCTTATACCAACTGAGGTTGTAGAGCAGTTGGATTTCACACGGCTGGAGCAGGAGAATCAGGACGTCTGGCTGTCTAAGGAAGAGCGGGGGAATATCATAGAGTTGATGCTGCTTACAAAGCGGCAGGAATTGTCTCTGCAGCATTTCATTGCTGAGTTAAAGGCCAGTAAAAATACGGTGCTCTCAGATTTAAAGCGTTTAAAGGAAGAAATGCCTGATTCCAACATTCGGTTGACTTACAGCAGGGAAAAGGGCTACCGGCTGGAAGGCCGGGAATACGATTTAAGGCAGCGGCTGTTCCTTGTTCTGCGTAATATTCTGTCAGGACAGGGGCAGCAGGCAATGGTTTTTCGAATTGGAAAGATCACCCAAAAGCAGATGGAACACATGGGGAATATGACGGAAACCATTGAGGAGGAATTGAAAACCCGTTTTACAGACGAAATGATTGAAGTGAACAGATGCTTTTTTACCCTGGTTTTAGGGCGGATCCGGGACAATCTGGTTTTGGACACGGTTCCGGAAACCTTCCGTCATGTGGCAGGAACAAAGGAATATATGGTGATAAAGTCCTGTCTGGCTGCCGAGGGCGTAGACAGGATTTATGAAACAATGTATTTTACTGCCCATATCCAGAGCATGAAGATTAACACCCATTTGGAGGCTGTTGCAGGGCAGGAAGAAGTATATCAGGCAGTGGAGGAAACTATCAGCAATTTTGAGCGGATCGCCTGTATTTGCTTTGAAAACAAAGAGAATACCTTTCATTTGCTCATGAACCACAGCCTGCCTGCCCTATACCGCATCAGATATAATTTTCATATAGGCCCAGATATTTCTGAATATGTACTTCCTGCTTACCAGGAAGTGCATGACATGGTAAAAAAATCTGTGGCACCTCTGGAAAAAATAATAGGAATGTCATTTCCGGAAAGTGAACTGGTTTATATCACCCTGATTTTTATTGCCCAGACCGGCAGGGAAGACGAGGAAGAAAAAACAGACAGACGCCCCAGGGCGGTGGTGGTATGCCAGAACGGCATTACCGTATCCCACTTTCTCCTGACCTCATTAAAGCATACCTTTCCGGAAATCGACTTTTTAAGCTATATGTCGGCCCGACAATTCTGTCAGTACGAGGAAGACTTTGACCTGGTATTTACGACGGTGCCCCTAAGGACACCAAAAAGACAGTTTGTGATCGAACCTTTGCTGGACAAGGAAAGAAGAAAAAAACTTCGAAAAAATGTGTACGATAGCCTGAAAAATTCAGGAGAGATTTTTCCCCAGGTGGAGACCATACTTCAAATCATTAAAAAGCATACAAATGAAAGCGTGTTTCAAAAGCTAAGAATGGAAATTGACTCGTACATGGTACAGTCTGACCGGAAAGCAGGAGGAAACATAGAGAAAAAGAAACCGGAACTAAAGGAATTGCTGATAAGATCCAATATCAGGATCATTAAGGAACGCATGGGCTGGAAGGAAGCAATAGAATTTGCGGCAGTGCCCTTGCTGTATAAAAACATTATTAAGTACCAATATGTTGAAACGATTATCTCTAATATTATCAAACACCGACAGATCATGCTGATTGCAGAGCATGTCATGATTGCCCATGCAGGAATTGATGCAGGGGTATATGATGTGGGATTTTCCATGCTTTTGCTTCCCCAGGCAATAATGGTAAATGATTATATGGAGGTAAAGGTGATTTTTGTGCTGGCAACCCTGGATTATGAGAGTCATTTGACAGCGTTAAACCAGTTGATCAATATTTTGGAGGATGAAAAGAAACTGGCGGCAATGAAAGAAGCCAAAACAGCAGATGACATTTTGGAATTGCTGTAGCAGGAGCGGCAAAAACGAAATAGAAAAGAGGAGAACAGAATGCTTGAAACATTAAAAAAAAATGTGTGTGAAATTGCAAAACGTGCCCAGAGAGATGGTTTATGCAAGCATAAATCCGGAAATTTCAGCGCACGGGATCCACAAACCGGTTATGTGGTCATTACTCCAACCAGCGTAGACAGGGAGTTGCTGACTCCAAGGGATATGGTGGTCATGGATTTAGATGCCAGGGTAATTGAAAATCTGTCCGGCCTAAGGCCGACCAGCGAATCCCTGATGCATCTGATGATTTACCGCCAGAGAAAAAAAGCAGCGGCAATCGCCCATACACACTCTGCCTATGCCACTGCATTTGCCTTATTAAATAAGCCTCTTCCGGCAGTTGTGTATGAGGTGGCTAATTTAGGCTTATCAAAAGCCCGTGTCCCTGTCGCCCCTTATGGACGTCCGGGAACCACCGGACTGGCAGACAGTGTCATTGAAAGCTGTCTGGAAGCAGACTGCTTTTTGCTGGAAAAACATGGAGCCGTTGCGGTGGATGAACGTGATATATATGAGGCATTTTTAAAGGCAGCTTATATTGAAGAACTGGCAGAATTATATTATCTTGCATTGACCGCTGCCGGGGGAAAAGAGCCGGACGGCTTTGCTCCGGAGGAACTGCAGAAGTGGGAATATCCAAAAGAGATTTTGTTTTCCAATGAAATATAAGGAGGGAATTCTCTGTCATATTCTTGGCATGGATATGGCAAAAGGAGTAAAGGAAAATCAGATAAATTTCTGTCTGAACCATAGAAAGAGAGGGATTGTATGAAAAAGATTATCAACAGTGCGGATACATTCGTCCAGGATACCATGGAAGGTATTATCTGTGCCTTCGGTGATAAGGTAAAGCTGTTACATAATGATTTTCAGGTTCTGGTATCCAATTACCCGGCTAAGGAAGGAAAGGTCGGCGTGGTAACGGCCGGGGGGAGCGGCCACCTTCCGGTATTTCTGGGATATGTGGGGAAAGGGCTGCTGGACGGGTGTGCGGTAGGGGAAGTCTTCGCCTCCCCGGCGGCAGCTAAGATGGCTGATATGATCCGTGCCTGTGACAGGGGAAGCGGAGTGCTGTGTTTATACGGAAACTATAACGGCGACCGCTTTAATTTCACCATGGCGTGCGAAGAATTGGAGTTTGACGATATCCGGACAAAAGCGGTGCTGGTAAAGGATGACGTTGCCAGCTCTCCCACAGAGAATGCCGAGAAGCGCCGTGGTGTTGCTGGCATGGTATATGCCTTTAAAATAGCGGGAGCGGCCGCTGATCAAATGATGAGCCTGGAAGAAGTGGAAGCTGTGACAACCAAAGCCCTGGGCAATATCCGTTCCATGGGCGTTGCCCTATCTCCCTGCATTGTTCCCAAGGCAGGAAAACCGACCTTTGTCATTGCAGAAGACGAGATTGAGATTGGAATGGGGATTCATGGAGAAGCAGGAATTGAGGTAAGGAAAATGATGACCGCTGACGAGATAGGGGAAACCCTGGTGAACACCATCCTTAAGGATATGCCTTTAAAAGGCGGAGATGAAGTATCCGTAATGGTCAATGGTCTTGGAGCAACTCCTTTGGAAGAACAGTTGATTGTATACAGAAAAGTGCATCAGATCCTATCCAATACAGGTGTCAGCATTGTAATGCCCCATATTGGGGAATATGCCACTTCCATGGAAATGGCGGGCCTTTCTGTAACGATTTTTAAGCTGGATCAGGAACTAAAGGAATTACTGCAGGCTCCGGCAGAATCTCCATTCTATACCAATTCAAATAAATAAGGGAGGAATTTGGCATGAACCGGGAATCAGTAAAGGGAATCATTGAAGCAATCAGCAAGGAAATGTCTGCAAACCGTGATTATCTGGTGGAGCTGGATCAGGTAAACGGGGATGGAGATTTAGGGATTTCCATGGATGACGGCTACCGGGCAGTGGTAGAGTTTTTAAAAACTGCGGAGGAAAAGGATCTTGGAAAGCTTTTCATGGCATGCGGCAAGGTGTTCAATGCCTCTGCCCCATCCTCCCTGGGAACGATCACTTCTTTTGGTTTTATGGGCATGGCAAAGGCGTTAAAAGGAAGAGAAGAAGTGAGCTTTGAAGATGCAGCAGGGGCGATGCTTGCGGCAGTGGAAAACATCATGGTAAAGGCGGAGTCAAAGATAGGGGAGAAAACCATTCTTGATTCTCTGTATCCTGGAGCCCGGGCTCTGGTAAAGTATGCCCCTGATCCGGAAACAGCAGTGATGGAAGCGGCAAAGGCGGCAGAAGAGGGGGCGGAGGCCACAAGGCAGATGCGGGCAGTTCATGGACGTGCCGCATATTCGGCAGAACGCAGCATTGGCATTTTAGACGGAGGTTCGGTTGTCGGGAAATTGATATTTAAAGGGATTGCCGTTTATTATGGGCAAAGAAATAAAATATAGCTGCCAGGGGAGCATAAATTACAATATTTCTGCCTTGAACTTTCCGTTATGACCGAGGGTTCAGGGCAGAAAATTCTATGTATGGAATACATTTTTTACACATGGAACACTTTATTCTTTCATCATCATTTTGTTCTAACCCCCACCTGCGCAATTCGATAAAAATTGAAAATATACTTTTGCCTTTCTCGCTTAAGGAATATTCAACCCGCGGAGGCACTTCCGGAAAAACTTCTCTGACAATAAGACCGTCATCTTCCATCTCCCTCAAATTCTGAATAAGAACCTTTGAGCTTACTTTAGGTAATCTATTTCCAATTACACCATAACGTAATGGCTCTTGTGATAATTCTTTTAAAATTAGAATTTTCCACTTTCCGTTTATCAGTGAAAGAGTAAATTCAATGGGACACTTTTTAGTCATGGAAATCCCCCCGATACCTAATACTTTCTTTTTGGTAAGTTATCTTACAATAAAGTGACTACTTGCACATTTTCTATGGATATTATAACATTAACATAAATAAGATACAACTGCTTGTCGGGGAGATAAAAAAATGAAAGGGGGCATTTTGGCCCGGCAAAAGAGCTTAGGGACAACTTTAAGTCAAAGAAAATATCAGCAATGGAGTTTGAAAAGTAGTGAGGATACACCGGAGTATTGTTACCGGCCCATACTAATGGAAATGATTTTATGTAAATATCCAGACACAATAATTAAGCATATTTAGGTTTAGGAGGATTCTATGCAAAACATCACATTTGAAGTCATTTGCAATGATGATATACAACAGTGTAGAGAGCTATGTAATGAATTAATGGCATTTCAAAAATCGAAAGCTGCTATTTGCCCTGAAAATTTTAATTCAATGAACTTTGATACGCGGATGAAAAAGAGTTATGAAAGTGCACATGATAGCAAGGTCATTGTTGTTAAAGACAACGGTGTCCCTGTGGGCTATGTTTTTTCAACAATAGATCTGGTTGATACAGATGCTAAGGATGCTTTTCCTGCGTGGGCTCCCGCTGACGAAAACATGATTGGATTCTATCCTGATTGGGTCAAGCTGCCGCAAAAGATAGGATGCTTGAGCAACTTGTACTTACGTGACCAATACAGGAGTATGGGGATTGGGTCAAAACTATTTGAAATGACAATGGAATGGTTAGAGAGTTTTACAGATGTAAATGTAATTTTTGTCTATATCTCAAATGGGAATGAGGATGCACTTGATTTTTATCTAAACCATGGTTTTACTTTTAGCCATGATGTATTTGGAGGTTTTATTAAGGCAGCCTACAAATACAAAAGTTAATATATCTCTGCGGCATATACAAAAGGAATTTGATTTGACAAAACATTCTGACTGGTATATCATGGAAACGCAAGCAGAAAGAGAAATGAATGATGAGAAAAATATATATGTGAGGATATTTTAGCCTATGCAGACTGATGACCGCTATGCTCTGTTCATTAAACTGATCGAAGTGTTTGATGTAGGGTGTAAATACGTAAACGATTATAATGCAATGTTACATGACTATAATGGTACAATACTCTATCAGGCCGAGTCCCAATTTATCAACATGATCGGAAGGAATCCCGGTATCACTATTACAGAGCTTTCCTTGATATATTATAAATCAGTAAGTGCCTGTTCGCAGCTAATGCGGCGGATGAAGAACAAGGGATGGATTTATCAGCAGAGAAATCAATCAAACAACAGGGAATATAAACTTTATCTGACAGAGGAAGGTAAAGTCATATATCATAATCATTTAAAATTCGAAGAAGCATGTTATCAGAGAGCATGCGGTATGCTGGATGAATTTTGCGAAGAACAATTGAAAAACTATATTGCAATCCAAGAACAGTTAAATTCTGCCTTTTTAATGGATGTGGAGGAAAGCCGGTCTATTTCAGGAAATTCCCTTGACTAATGTCCGGGTGTATAAGGAAGCAATTAACGAACACTAAAAATAACGAAAAAGACGGTCAACAGACGGTTTTGTATGGGAGTGACGCACAATGACATGAAATCATCATGATTCCATGTCAGAAGCGGTGCTCCTGTTCTTTTTTATTAAAAGTCCAGCTTGATTTTTGCTGGATTTTTGGCATTCTTTAACAGATCTTGTTTTATAATCCTCATAATCTTTCGTGGTATGTTTTATTATTTGCATAATTAATTATATCAAATGGCAGGTTCTTCGGAACCTGCATTTCTGTTTTCAGGAATAAAAAATGGAGCTGTTGCTTCTGTTTCGTTTTTCTCACTGTAAGTTAGACGTTCCCCACAAATAATGACATTAGAGTGCAGTACGGGATGTATCAACACCCTCCAATATACCTTTCCAACCATTTCTTTGCAGCATCAATCACCTGCATGTCGCTTTTTTCTGTCATATCTTCAAATATGGTATCGCTATGATATTTTTGCCCTTCAATCAAAGATAGTGTTTTAGAGTCTGTTAAAATAGTACAAAAAAAGTGTTTTATAGTCTGTCAAAATAGGAGCAAAAAAGTTTAAAATTGTTCATTTTGTATAAAATATTAGTATTTATAAGTGGAATGTTGACATTTTGGATGGCGTGGTGTATATTGATATCATAGTTAAGCACATTAACTATTTACATGATTCACAAAAGGCGCAGAAAAAGGAATGGAGGAATTTATGGATATCAAAAAATTATTTGATGCTCATGAAAATGAAATCATCGAAAATCGTCGTTGGTTTCACAGACATCCGGAGGTATCATTCGAAGAAAAAGAGACCTCTGAAAGAATATGTAAGAAGTTAGAAGAGATGGGGATCCCTTATGAGAAGTTGCTGCCTAATTACGGTATCGTGGCAACAATCAAGGGCGAAAAAAAAGGCAGAATACTTGCGCTTCGTGCGGACATTGATGCGTTGCCTGTCACTGAAGAAACAGGACTTTCTTTTGCATCTGAACATTCTGGCAGGATGCATGCTTGCGGGCACGACACTCATGCGGCTATGCTCCTTGGTGCTGCTTATGCACTCAATGAGGTGAAGGAAGAACTTTGCGGTACAGTTAAATGTGTTTTTCAGGTTGCAGAAGAAATTGGCGGTGGTTACCAGGAAGTATTAGATTATTTTAAAAAAATTGGGGGAGTGGATGGTATTATTGGTCTGCACATCTGGAGCGCGATTCCGGAAGGTCAAATTCTGCTTTATCCTGGTGCCGTATTTGCTGGTGCATTGGGTTACACAGCAAAAATTACTGGAAAAGGCGGACATGGTGCCCGTCCGGATTTAACCTGTGATCCGATTAAAGCGGTCTGTGAACTGGCACTTAAGTTTGCTTCGATACCTTCCAATTTCTATGATGTGCTGGATCACTCTGTGGTAAATGCTGGTATCATTCAGGCAGGGACACTAGGTAATATTATCCCTTCTGAGGCGATGCTAAGCGGTGGTATTCGCTGGTATAAAGACGGCGGAGGAGAAAAGATTCTGGAGCTTATGAAACGTATGGCAGAAGGAGTTGGCATCGCGCATAATGTGAAATGTGATCTCTCTGTTAATGGCGGCGTTCCACCGGTCATGAACAATGTACCAATGCTTGAAAAGGCGAAAATACTTTTGGAAGATATGGATGGTTTAAGAATGACAGATCAAACTGATCCTATTTGTGCCGGTGATAATTATGGTTATTTGTTACAGGCTTATCCTGGGATCTACGGTGTCTTAGGCGGCGGAAAGCATGATGAGGAAGTTTATCCTCAGCATCATCCCAAATTTGATTTGGATGAAAAGGCGTTCCGAAAAGGTGCCGAATTTATGACCAGATATGCAATCAACTTCTTAAGATAAGGGAGAACGTGTATGAGTATAAATACTGGTAAAGAAAAGAAGGAATTTCAGATGCCACACCTGTTTTGGATTATGATGGCTCTGCTTCTGTTTGCTTGCTTACTGACCTATATTGTACCAGCCGGTGAGTTTGCGGTGGATGGCAATGGAAAGATTATGGGAGAGCAATTTATTTACAAGGGCAGCCAGAGCCCGGTTTCACCCTGGCGTATGCTGCAACTGGTTCTGAATGGATTGAATGAATCCGGTATGGTTATCTGGACAGTATTGATATCCGGTGCAATGACAGCAGTTGTCATGGCAACTGGAGCAATCGATGAGCTCCTCAATTGGGCTATTTATAAGCTCAAAGATTCCAATGAAAACATCCTGATTTCCATTTTGTTTATCCTGATGGTTTATCTGGGGGCATTTGGCGGAACCGATGCATTGATTGCGGTAGTACCTATCGGTGTTATTTTCTGTAAAAAACTGAAACTTGACCCTATCTGTGCTATTGGTGTTACCAGCTATGCGACCTTGCTTGGTTTTGGTACTGGTCCTACAAAGCAGTTTGTAACGCAAATGATGATGGATGTACCTGTCTACGGAGCTTTTTTCACTATGTTTATCAGCATGAATGTTTTTATGGCTCTGGGACTGTTTTTCCTGCTTCATTATGTAAAACGTATTCGTAAGGATCCGACAAAATCTTTGATGTGGAGTGAAGGCTGGAACCCTGACAGTGTGGTGGTTACTGCGGAAGATGAGCAGAAGCTGGTGGCTGGAACAAATCTGTCCATGCGTTCCATATTGATTATGATTATATTCCTGGCTCAATATGGTGTTATTGTAGCATATCCTCTTATGGGCGGAAATACTGCATATCTGATGCACCTGATGACAGCATTAGCTTTATTGGTTGCTATGATCTGTGGTTTTGTAGGCAGATTTTCTTTTGACAAGGTTGGTGATGAGATTGTAAAAGGGCTGCAAGGTCTGGTATTTGTTGGTTTTGTCATTGGTCTGGCTCGTGTTATGTCCCTGGTATTGACCGAAGGGTATGTGATACATACACTCGTTTATGGGCTCACACGCCCACTGATGGGCTTAAGCCGCTCCATATCTTCTATTGCAATGACCGCAATTATCTCTGTAGTCAATTTGTTGATTCCTTCTGCAACATCAAAGGCAGCAATATTGGTTCCTATTTTAAAACCAATTGCAGAAACTTTGCGTATGGATCCCAATCTAGCGGTGCAGGCATTCCAGTACGGAGACGGCTTTACGAATATGATTTCGCCTTTCCTGGGCTGGACGGTTGGTTCCTGTGTTATGGCAGGTGTTCCCTTCCCTAAATGGTTTAAGTGGGTAATACCAAAAGTTATCGCTTTCATGTTACTTTCTTTTGTAATTATGTTTATTCTGACCGAATCTGCCTGGATTGCATTTTAATTATTAAGATAGAAAGCAGAATTTGACGAAAATAAATGACTTAATAAGTATAGTAAGGATGATGAAATTTATGAAATATAATTTTGATGAAATGATTGATCGCAGCGGCACCTTTGCAGCTAAACTGGACGCAATGCCGGAGGGCTCTGCGGAGGATTCTCTTTCGGTTTGGGTTGCCGATATGGACTTTGCCTGTGCCAAGCCTATTTTAGACGCATTGCATGCCCGGATTGACAAGAAGATTTTTGGTTACACCATGTACAGCAATGATGAGTTATCTGATGCTGTCACCGGTTGGTTTCGCCGCAATTATGACTGGGAGATCCCGCAAGAAGATATTTTCTTCAGCCCCGGTGTGGTACCTGCACTTGCCTTTCTTTTGCATATATTGACAGAAGAGGGAGACGGAGTGATTATTCAGCGCCCTGTTTACTACCCGTTTACCAATAAGATTACAGGCAGCAGGCGTCGGGTCTGCAACAGCTCACTTTTGTATGAGGCAAACGGCTACAAAATGGATTTTGTTGATCTTGAGGAGAAATTTTCTGATCCTGAAATAAAAGGCATGATTTTTTGCAGTCCACACAATCCGGTTGGACGGGTCTGGTCTGATGCCGAGTTGCGTCAACTGGTAGATATTGCAAAAAAATATAATAAGTGGATTATCTCCGATGAAATTCATATGGATCTAACACGAAAAGGAATCACTCATACGCCGCTTTTAAAAGTGGCTCCCGATTATGCGGATCAGATTGTGGTCTGTACGGCACCTTCCAAAACCTTTAATATGGCGGGGATGCAGATATCCAATATCATTATTTCCAATAAAGACTGGCAGCGGAAATGGACGGCTCTGGTTGAGGGGGAATATTCTTTGAATATGGCAAATCCTTTTGGAATAGCTGCAACCATTGCGGCATATAACGAAGGACAGGAATGGCTGGATCAGCTTCGGGACTATCTGGACGGTAATATTGAACTGACAAAGAACTATCTGGAAAAGCATTTGCCAAAGGCCAAAATGTTTGTACCGGAGGCAACCTACTTGATTTGGATTGACTTAAATGCTTATGAAAGCGATCCGAAAAAGCTTGAGTATAATATGCAAAAAAAAGCCAAAATTGCATTTGATGAAGGTTATATTTTTGGTGAAGAGGGCAATGGTTTTGAGCGTATCAATATTGCTATGCCAAGTAGCAGGGTATTGGAATGTCTTGACAGAATGACGGCGGCTTTAAATTCAACTGACTGCTAGTGAAATGTGATTTGCAAAATAACCGGAGGGGATTATTGTTTAGATTTTATTTCATTAAAGCAAGCAGATGTTCATACCGCTGATCCTAATACTCTTGTGGATTACCACTAAAGGGAACAGCGGCAGAACGTAATTCTTTTAGGTTTTCGGTAAATGGAATCTGTATTTACCAATCCCATTGGAGACTTGTACTTACTGCAGGATTATATTATAATGATAAAAGTCATGGCCTGAAACAGTAAGGAGATATTACTATATGGAAAACAGATCAAAAACAAAGCTAACTGACCACATCGGATTTCACATGCTTCTGGCGGCAACGGGCGGATTTATGGATGCCTATTCATACGTTGACAGAGGCAATGTATTTGCCACCGGCCAGACCGGAAATTTCGTTCTGGCCGCGATCCGGTTCCTTTCCAAGGATTACAGGGGCATGGGTCAGGCATGTGTGCCTATTGCAGCGTTCTTTGCCGGTATTTTCCTCGCAAGACATTTTTATTATGAAATTTATAAGGGGGAGCATACCAGTTGGATATCTGGTATTTTATTTGTGGAAATAGCCGTACTGTTTTTGGTCGGATTTATCCCTCACACGGTACCTCACCTGTTTGCCAATACGGCGGTATCATTTGCCGCAGCAGTACAATTTTGTACCTTCCGGAACTTCGGTGGGGATTCCGCCTATGCGCCGGTCTTTTGTACAGGGAATATGCGTTCCTGTGCGGAAATGTATTATGAAGGCTTTGTGAGAAAAGACGGGACGTGCCGGAAAAGAGCATACCATTACACCGGGATCCTGTCGGCCTTTTTCGCCGGAGCCCTTACGGGAGGCGGGATGTCCGTCTGGTTTGGAGAAAAGGCGATCTGGATGGTATGTGTGCTGCTTCTGGTATCCTGGAAAACAGTTGACATAGAAAAGAAAGGCCAAAAAGCGGAATTGCTTCTGCCTTTATAAACAGCGGATCCGGAATTCCTCTGACTTATTCCGGCCTTATAGAATGCCGGCTTCCTTTAAGGCTTAAGCCTCACTTTTGGCACTTTCTTTCACAAAAAATGTTTTGGCGTACAAGAAGATTAAGAATTCTTTTTAATGTATATCTTTAATGCTTTGATGACCAGATACAAAACGTATATACCTACTCCTGCGGCCAACAGATACAGAAGCAAAAGAATAAGATTAATAATACTTAAAACAGCCATTCCAACATCCCTCCTTACATAACGGTTACAAATCAGCCTACAAATATTATAATACCATAAGGAAATTGTTTTTACCATAAAATGCCCATGGATCACTGTTTTTTCCTGTGTTCCATGGGTTTTTCCATTCCCTGTTTCTGACGGTCAATTTTGGAGAACCATTTCCTGCGCAACTTAGACAACTGGTTGATCAAGGATAGCTACTGTGATAGCGGTTGCCTTGTCTTCCTCCATTTACGGAAATTGCAGTAAAGTCATGAAAAAGAATTCCTAAATAGACATAACGAAGTGCCAGGAAGGATAAACAGACATCTCTTGACATACCTAGATTTCCTATGTATAATATGCATAGAAAATCTAGGTATGTCAAGAGATAAGAGGTGAAACAATGGATAAGAAAATGATGGCATTTGGAACATCGCTACTGATCTTGAAGCTTTTGGAAGCAGGAGAGATGTATGGTTACCAGATAATAAAAGAATTAGAAAAGCAGAGCCAGGATATATTTGTACTGAAGGAAGGTACTCTGTATCCCATATTGCATAGTCTGGAACAGCAGGGGGCGATTATTAGCACTGAAAAAGAAGGTCCAAATGGTAGACTGAGAAAGTACTATATTTTGACAGACAATGGGCATCGGTTGTTAAAGAAAAAGGAACTTGAGTGGAAGAAGTATAGCAGCGTGGTGAGTCAAATACTTGGAGGTGAGATTCTTTATGCCGGATTATAAGAATGATGATGATGTAAGGCAGTTCATGCAGGATGTACAAGACCAGATTCAGTATAAACCAATCGTACCAGAACTTTGTAATGAATTGTATCAACATATGGAGGAACGGCAGGAAGAGTATATGGATCAGGGAATGGATCAGCAGAAAGCTGCCAGAGCAGCATTACAGGATTTGGGCGATCCATCTGAAATTGGGGTCCGACTAAATCAGATTCACCGGGTGGAGAATCCCAGGTTTTTACTTTTTGGAATTCTGGCACTGGTGGTGATGGGTGGCATTTACCAGATTACTTATCACATCCAATCTTATTGGTATGGGGAAGACTCTGCGGCTATCCAATTTTTATATCTGATTAAAGAAAATATACATATTATGATGGGGATCCCGCTGTTGTTTGCTGTCATTTATCTGGGATATCCATGGCTGATTAAACACAGCCGCGGTCTCCTGAAAGGTTTTGTGGTTTATAGTGTATTTGTATTTTTATTAAACTTGTCAAACATGGTTGGTTTTACTCCGGTCAGTTTGTGGCTGTTTTGGTGGAACGTGTATATGCTTGAACTGCCGATATTGATGCTTTCAGTGCCAATACTAATGATATTTTCATATAAAATCAGAAGTAAGTGGTGTCATTCTTTTCTAATTCCAATTGCCATATACGCGGTAATTGCTTTCTTTGGTGCCTATCGTTCCGGAGGGTTCGTAGGTTTCACTTATGAAGTGATATTTTTAATTGCTTCCTTTTTTATGTTTTTGTTTATGGCATATAAACGTTTTTTTTCAGAGAACAGGAAAGGGAACATGATTGCGGTAGCGTTGCTTTGTATAGCAGTCTTATCGGTCTGGGGGTATTATAAAAGGGGGTCTCTGGAGCATTATTTTAAACAGTGTTTTTATCCTGATACTGTAGCGAATGATCATCTTTCTGATGCATATAACAGCCTTTTGATAAAAGATTTACTGAGCAGAGCCAATCTAATCGGCGAAGTAGAGTTATCGGAGCACGAGATGATTTCTTACTTTGACTATAGCTGGTATTATGATGGAATCATAAAGGTTGATAATCGCGAATGGAGAAGGGATCCGACTGAGCTTTCCGGACTGAAAGACATTCTGCCCCAGCATTACCATAATAATTATATGATTACATATCTTATTTTATCGTATGGCTGGCTCCCAGGAATATTTTTAATTTTACTCCTGTCTGGAATTTGCCTTTGGCTTATTTCCATTGCATTAAAAATCCGTAATCCCATGGGGCAACTGACGGCTTTATCCGCAGCGTTATGTATTTCACTGCAGGTGGTTTTATATATAATGGGCAATTTTGGATACCAATTCGGCTACTTTTGCGTTTTGCCTTATTTATCCGAAGGCAAGGTAAATCACATTACTAACATACTCTTGACAGGTATACTTATCTCTGCATACCGCTATGATAAAGTGATAAAAGAAACTGGCGAAAATGATGCTGTGTTCTGGAAAACAGAAAGAGTATGAGTCATTATGATAATCAGTCTCCCAATGAATTTAAGAGGAGAATTATCAAAAACTTCCATTGAAAAACCTATATAAAGTCTTATTTGTTAACACTCTGAGGCAGCGGATTTTTCCGTTGCCTCTTTTGGTGTGCCCCATTAGGAATATTTCATAGCTGTGTTAGAAGAATAACTGCAAAATCACGGTAATTTAAGACAAGGAGGAATAGATACCGTGCTTTGGAAGGCGTAAGGTCCAATTTTGCGCCAATCCATACAATTGACCCCATAAAAAACGTCATTCAGTACAACAGCAACCGGAAATAGGTAAAATATGCTATTATAGGTAAATTATGAGGTTCAGCATTTTAGGCGCGGAGGATAAATAAAAACATTTTCCCGTATTGTGCGAATGAAATATGCCGTTGACTTGTTGAGCCGCCCCATAACCCTGTCACAGCTATCGGAAATAACAGGCCATTATGACCCATCACATTTTGTACACGACTTCAAGGATGTATATGGATTGACCCCAACAGAATACATCCGTAAGATGTCGCTTTTTTACAATGACCCCTTTAAACTGAAAAGTTATAATAAAAGCGATGAATAAGAAGTAAGAAAGGAATATTATTATGATAATGCCTTATTTAAGTTTTAGTGGAAATTGTGAAGAAGCTTTTTTATGGTACGCAGAGATTTTTGGAGGAAAAATTCAACATATGTCGAAATATGGTGATATACCCGAAAATCCCAATACGCCAATGAGCAGCCAACAGAAAAGAAAAGTAATGCACGCCCAGCTAATGTTGACTGAAAATGGCAGTATTAGCGGTGCAGATGCCTTATGGCCCATTGAAAGTGGTGGTACAGTTTCAATTCATGCACATTTACAGAATGAAACATTAGCACAAAAAGTTTTTTCTGCCTTATCGGCTGGCGGAGTTGTCTTAGGTGAATTGACAACAAATCCGCCGCCGGATGATAGTGGAATTAGTGGGAGCGTGAAAGATAGATATGGGTTTACTTGGATAATATCAGCGTTAAAGTCAATATAATATTCACCCGCCCAATGGCAGCCTATCCTATTGCTAAGGCATTCAGATAGTTGTGAATTGAATGCAGAAAGAGAACTACAGTGGTTTACAAGCTGCCGTTTTCTACCCGGAAAAAGCTATATGAAAAAAGAAGCCAGGATGCTGCAAAGAGGGTGTCACTTCTATTAAAAGTACAAATATAGCATCAATAAATATGTAAAATTAATTAAAAGGAGAGTATTGATCTAATGGGTAAAAAGAAAGGTTTTTTACTGACTCTATCCGCTGCATTAACGGCAATCAGCATTTGTTTAGGAACAATGCCATTCACGGCTGATGCATCAGAAATGAAGAGAGAATATGGAGTCACTGGTAAAATAATATCAAACGGTCCTATATTTAATGATGAAACTACAGTTGAGATAGCAAATGGCTACTATATTATTAACCCCCATTCAAGCTGGAGCTTTTTTTCTTGCGAATCCAAGGATGGGACACTTAAATTTCAATATTTTCTTGAGAGAGATAACGTTTATAGATTTATTGTAATGGATCAGGAAAAAACTACAGTATACAGTGCAAATGATGGGGGAATATTGGATAATAATGGAGATATTCTGGGAACAGCGTTTAAAGCAGAGGGATATCAGCTTGATTTTTCCAACCTGACATTTACGGAAGCAAAAGAACGTTTTCCCGCAGGTATTTACGAAGGTACAGGTACTAACTCTTTGGATGCAGATTATATACTGGTAAAAGCCTACAATGCTGTTATTGATATAGATTTTTATAAATCAGGTGAATTAATTGCAAATATTGGCGGTAACTATGCAGGAATTAACGCAGAAGGAACCATTACCTTTACCCATGATTATGAAGGGGTTTTTACAGGACGTCTTGCCAATGATGGGAAATTATGTGGCAGTTTCATTCCTGAGAGCAAAGAAAAACAAATTGAATTTGACCTGCAGCTAAAGGAAGCCAATACAATTAAAAGCGGCAGCTACGTATCTAAGGGGAATTATCCTAAAGATATTGACGAGATCAGAATACATTTTATTGATATGAATTTTACTTTGGAGCTGATGAAAGCAGGCAATGTGATTAAGTTATATGAAGTAGCCTTAAATGAGATTAAACAAGATGGTACCTTAGTACTGGAGTCATATTATGGAAATGATACAATATCTGATTTTGCCATATCTTCAGATGGAACAGTCACAGGAAAGCTTTACGATGATTACAACATAGATCTGAATATGTCCTTAACTAAAATAAATGAAACAAGCTGATTCCACTTTAATTGAATAATTATCAGAAGCGGAGCTATTGCCAAAGTAGAAAAAATCTCTACCGGAGCAGCAGCTCCGTTTTTTGAGCAAAATGGAAAAAACGGAGTCAAGGGACCTGAAAGGAAATCGAAGTCTATCAGAACATATCATTCATGTATTTCAAGGTCCCTTTTCCAGTTATTAAAACTGGTAGATTATATCGAATACATAAGTCCTCATTTGAGGAATGTATTAAGTGGCCATTGATTGTAAATTGGATGTGGAGTATCCACAAGAAGTATGCTATACTTACTTTGTTTATGTTTCGGATACTCCTTTATAAGGAAGAATTCAAATGAATAACAAAAGTGTTTTTATGAAAATGGAACTTGGCCGCATAATACTACAGCTCTTCATAGCGGCACAATTTTAAACTAATAAAAAGGAATTAAATATGAGAAAATTAGCATTAAGTGATGAAATATTGTTAAGTGTTGAGAAACCTGCCAGGTATATCGGCAACGAAGTAAATGCAGTGGTAAAAGCCCTCCAAAATGTGGATATACGTTTTGGGATGTGTTTCCCGGATGTCTATGAAATCGGAATGTCTCACCTGGGAATGCAGATTTTATACGATATGTTTAACCGAAGAGAAGATATATACTGTGAGCGCATTTTTTCTCCCTGGACGGACTTGGACCGGATCATGAGGGAGCAGCGCATTCCTCTTTTTGCTTTGGAGTCCCAGGACCCTATTAAGGAGTTTGATTTTATCGGAATCACCCTTCAATATGAAATGTGCTATACAAATATCCTCCAGATCCTTGATTTGGGCCAGATCCCCCTTCACTGGGCGGACCGGACCCAGGAAGATCCCATTATCATTGGCGGTGGGCCCTGTGCCTACAATCCTGAGCCTTTGGCGGAATTCTTTGACATGTTCTACATTGGAGAAGGGGAAACCGTTTATTTTGAACTTATGGACCGTTACAAGGAAAATAAGAAGAAGGGTGGAAGCCGCCGGGAATTTTTGGAGCAGGCGGCAGAGATCGACGGCATCTATGTGCCGGCTTTTTATGATGTGTCCTATAAGGAAGATGGCACCATTGAGAGCATGAAGCCCAACAATCCCCATGCCAAGGAAAAAGTGACAAAGCAGTTGGTAGTCACCATGGATGAGGCTTACTACATTGAAAATCCAGTGGTTCCTTTTATCAAAGTGACTCAGGACCGGGTGGTTCTGGAAGTCATGAGAGGCTGCATCAGGGGCTGCCGTTTCTGCCAGGCAGGAAATGTTTACCGCCCTTTACGGGAACACAGTCTGGAATATTTAAAGGATTACGCCTGTAAGCTGTTAAAGAGTACCGGCCATGAGGAAATTTCCCTAAGCTCCTTAAGCTCCAGTGATTACACTCATTTAGAGGGTCTCGTGAATTTCCTCATTGATGAATTTAAGGACAAGGGAGTCAATATTTCCCTGCCTTCCCTTCGTATTGACGCTTTTTCCCTTGATGTCATGAACAAGGTCCAGGATATCAGAAAAAGCAGCCTGACCTTTGCACCTGAGGCGGGGTCCCAAAGACTTCGTGATGTAATTAACAAAGGCCTGACAGAAGAGATCATCTTAAAAGGAGCGGGAGAAGCCTTCCAGGGCGGCTGGAACCGGGTAAAGCTTTACTTTATGCTGGGACTTCCCACGGAAACCGTAGAGGACATGGAAGGGATCGCAGAGCTGTCGGAAAAGGTGGCGGAAGTCTATTATGAGATTCCAAAGGACCAGAGAAACGGAAAGGTCCAGGTAGTAGCAAGCTCTTCCTTCTTTGTTCCAAAACCATTTACCCCGTTCCAGTGGGCGAGGATGTGTACAAAAGAGGAATTTTTGGAGAGAGCTTATATTGTTAAAGACAAATTTAGGGAGATGCTGAATCGGAAGAGCCTAAAATACAATTATCATGAAGCTGATTTGACGGTTCTGGAAGGCGTTTTGGCCCGTGGGGACAGAAAAATCTCCGCTCTGATTGAAGAAGTCTATAAAAACGGCGCCATTTATGATTCCTGGTCCGAACATTTTAAAAATGATATCTGGATGAAAGCGTTTGAGACCTGCGGCCTGGATGGGGATTTCTATACAATCAGGGAAAGGGACTTAGAGGAAGTGTTCCCCTGGGACTTTATCAATGCAGGCGTGTCAAAAGAATTTTTAAAGAGAGAATGGCAGAATGCCGTCAATGAGAAAATCACCCCCAACTGCAGGGAGAGATGTTCCGGGTGCGGGGCTATAGATTTCAAGGGAGGTGTCTGCTATGAAGCTTAGAATTAAATTTTCCAAGCAAGGCCCGGTTAAATTCGTAGGACATCTGGATGTAATGCGTTATTTCCAAAAGGCCATGAGAAGGGCTGACATTGATATCAAATACAGCGAAGGTTTCAGCCCCCATCAGATCATGTCATTTGCATCTCCCTTAGGAGTGGGGCTTACCAGCAACGGGGAATACATGGACATTGAAGTGAATTCCATGGTTGACTGCAAAACTATAATAAGCCGGTTAAATGAGGCGATGGCAGATGGAATCCAGATTACGGAATGCCATATCCTTGAGGAACGGGCGAAAAACGCCATGTCTCTGGTTGCTGCCGCAGACTATACCCTGACCTTCCGGGAAGGAAAGCAGCCAAAGAATCTGGAGTCATTTTTAAACGGCCTTTCGGAATTTGTGGCACAGGATCATATCCTCATCATGAAAAAGTCGAAAAAAAGCGAAAGAGAAGTGGACTTAAAGGCTTTTATCTATGAGCTTTCTGTTCATGGAGAGACGATTTTCATGAAGTTATCTGCAGGAAGCGCAGATAACTTAAAGCCTGAGCTGGTGATGGAGGCTTATTATCAGTGGCTGGGACAGATTTGTCCGGAATTTGCCTTCCATATTCAGAGGGAAGAGGTTTATGGAAATACAGGTGATGAGGAAAATAAAAGTTTTGTGCCTTTGGGCCTTATAGGTGAATCCCTTGAATAAGTTAATCATAACAAGATGGAACGGCTCGGTCATCACCCTTTTGCAGTCAGGAAGAGAGATGGTTCAGGTGGACATTGAGCCTGAGGAAACCCGGCCGGTTTTAGGCAATATTTATATTGGAAAAGTCAATCACATTGTTAAAAATATCAACGCTGCTTTTGTAGATATAGGGGAAGGGCAGATGGGATACTTAAGCCTGTCAGATGCCTGTATCCACTTTGCGGACCAGCGGCCCTATGAGGGAAAGCTGCGCCAGGGTGATGAAATCATCGTTCAGGTGGAGCGGGATGCGGTGAAGACAAAGGCTCCGGTTCTTACAGGAAACTTAAATTTTACAGGCCGCTATTTTGTGCTGACCTCCGGTAAGAAACAAATCGGCTTTTCCACCAAGATCACTGATCAGCCATGGAAGCAGGAGATGAAGCAGTATCTGGAATCAAGGAAGGAAGAATCCTTTGGAATTATCGTCCGTACCAATGCTTATAAGGTCTCAAACCAGGAGCTGGAATCGGAACTGGCCCAGTTAAAGGAGTCCTTTAAGAAAATGCTGGACAATGCAAAACACAGAACCTGTTACAGCCTTCTTTACAGCTCGGCACCTTCCTACCTGACCGGTTTAAGGGACAGCCTTAAGGCTTCCCTGGAGGCGGTGATCACCGATGAACCGGATATTTACGATGCCATAAGAGAATATCTGGCCCAATACCAGCCGGAAGACCTTGGGCTTCTTACACGGTATGAGGACAAACTTCTTCCCCTTGGAAAGCTTTACCGGATAGAAAAGACCATGGATGAGGCTTTGGGAAAAAGAGTCTGGCTGAAATCAGGAGGTTACCTGGTCATTGAACCTACGGAAGCCCTGGTGGTCATTGACGTAAATACAGGAAAATATTCCGGAAAAAAAGAACTCCGGGAAACCATTAAAAAGGTCAACTTAGAGGCTGCGGAGGAAATCGGGCACCAGCTTCGGCTGAGGAATTTATCCGGCATCATTATCATTGATTTTATTGATATGGAGGCGGAGGAGGACCGGTGCGTCCTTATGGAACGTATGGAAGAGATTGTGTCCAAGGATCCTGTCAAGACGACCGTTGTTGAAATGACAAAATTAAATCTGGTGGAAGTGACCAGAAAGAAAATACGAAAACCGCTTTATGAACAGGCATTGCAGATGAAGGAGAACGTTTCATTATGAAGATCATTATAGTGGGTTGTGGTAAGGTAGGAACAACCCTGGCGGAACAGTTGAACAATGAACACCATGACATCATGCTCATTGATAAAAACGCCAATGTTATTAATTCCATTACGGAGAGAATCGATGTCATGGGTGTGGTGGGCAACGGGGCAGTTTATAAGGTGCAGATGGAGGCAGGAATTCAGGAAACCGATCTTTTGATTGCCACAACCAATTCCGACGAGCTGAACATGCTTTGCTGTCTGATTGCAAAGAAAGCCGGAAACTGCCATACCATCGCCAGGATCCGCAACCCGGAATATGATTCGGAAATCAGATATATCAGGGAAGAGCTTGGCCTTTCCATGGCCATTAACCCGGAGATGGCTGCTGCCATGGAAATAGCCAGGTTGCTTCAGTTTCCGTCTGCAATCAAAATCGATACCTTTGCCAAGGGCAAGATCGAGATTTTAAAGTTCCTTGTGCCTGATCATTCCATTCTTCATAACATGAAGGTGCGGGAAGTGCTGACCAGGCTTCACTGCAACGTGCTGATCTGCGCCATTGAGCATGGCAGTGACGTTATCATTCCAAGCGGAGAATCCGCCATGATGGCAGGAGATAAGATCTCCTTTATTGCCTCCCCTTCAGAAGCCAACAAGTTCTTTAAGCAGGTAGGGATTGATAATAATACGGTTAAAACAGCCATGATGGTAGGCGGCGGAAAGATTACATACTACGTGGCAAAGTTACTGGAAAACTCAAAGATCACCGTAAAGATCCTGGAGCAGAACGTGGAACGGTGCAATGAGCTGAGCGAGCTGCTTCCCAGAGCTATGGTCATTCACGGAGATGCCTCCGATCAGGAACTGCTGCTTCAGGAGGGAATCGGGCAGATTGATGCCTTTGCTTCTCTTACCGGCTTTGATGAGGAGAACATCATGCTCTCTCTTTATGCGGCCAGCCAGTCAAAGGCAAAACTCATTACAAAGGTAAACCGGATCGCCTTTGAAAATGTCATTAATTCCATGAATTTAGGCAGTGTGATCTATCCCAAGCTCATTACGGCCGAAACCATTCTCCAATATGTCCGCGCCATGCAGAATTCCATGGGAAGCAATGTGGAAACGCTGTATAAAATCGTGGCGGACCGGGCGGAAGCCCTGGAATTCCGTGTGGCAAAAGAGCCCTCCATTATAGGGATTCCATTGGAAAAGCTTGAGTTTAAAAATAATCTGCTTGTGGCCTGTATCATCCGAAGGGGACGTTTTATCAGCCCCCGTGGAAAGGATACCATGGAGGAGGGAGACCGGGTGATCGTAGTCACCACGGTGACCGGACTCAATGACTTAAAGGACATACTAAGGTAGGAGAAGGCGCAAAGGCTATGAATAAAAAAGTTATCATCTATTTGATGGGCTGGATTTTAAATATTGAAGCAGTTTTTATGCTGCTGCCGTGTATTGCTGCATTGATTTACAGGGAGACAAGCGGTTTTTGGTTTCTGGTGGTCATGGCAGCTTGTGGAGGCACCGGGCTCATTTTTATCCGTAAAAAGCCGGAAAACATGGTTTTCTATGCAAAGGAAGGCTTTGTTTCTGTTGCGCTGAGTTGGATCGTCTTAAGCTTTTTTGGGGCATTGCCCTTTTATCTCAGCGGGGAGATTCCCAAATTTGAAGATGCCATGTTTGAGGTCATTTCCGGTTTTACTACGACAGGAGCAAGTATTTTGCCGGATGTGGAATCTCTTTCCAAATGTATGATCATGTGGCGGAGCTTTACCCACTGGATCGGCGGTATGGGAGTCCTGGTATTTATCTTATCCATCCTGCCTCTTGCCGGCGGTTATAATATGTACATTATGAAGGCGGAAAGCCCGGGTCCTTCCGTAGGAAAGCTGGTGCCAAAGGTGCGGACCACCGCCAAGATCCTTTATAAAATCTATTTGTTTATGACGGCACTGGAAATCATTCTCCTGGTAATTGGAGGGATGCCCCTTTTTGATTCCCTGGCAATCAGTTTTGGAACAGCCGGTACAGGCGGATTCGGGATCAAGAACAACAGCATGGCTTTTTATGAAAGCTATTATCTGCAGGGGGTTGTTACCGTATTCATGATTTTATTCGGCATAAACTTTAATGTGTATCACCTGTTTTTGACCCGTCACCCAAAGGAAGCACTGCGAAGTGAAGAAGCCAGGGCTTATCTTGGAATCATTGCAGCGTCTGTTTTACTTATTGCCATAAATATCCAGGGCGGCTTTGGAAGCCTGTTTTCTGCTTTTCACCATGCAGCATTCCAGGTGGCCTCTATCATCACTACAACAGGATATTCCACCGTGGATTTTGATTTGTGGCCGGAATTTTCAAAGGGGATTCTGGTTGCCCTCATGTTTATCGGTGCATGTGCAGGAAGTACCGGCGGAGGCTTTAAGGTATCAAGGGTGGTCATCCTGATTAAGGCTGTAAAAAAAGAGCTGGGATCTATGATTCATCCCAGAAGTGTAAAGGTTTTAAAGCTGGAGGGAAAGCCCATTGAGCATAATGTGCTCCGGTCCATCAATACGTTTTTAGGCGCTTATATTATAATTTTTACGGCTTCTGTTCTGATTGTCAGCCTGGACAATTTTGATTTTACCACGAATTTCACAGCCGTTGCAGCCACCTTTAACAACATTGGGCCAGGACTTGCAGGGGCCGGTCCAGCCCAGAACTTTTCCCACTTTTCTCCTTTATCCAAATATGTTATGATGTTTGACATGCTGGCGGGGCGTTTGGAAGTATTCCCGATGCTGCTGATCTTTGCACCTTCCACATGGAAAAACAGTTAATAAAACAAAAGGCCACGGAGTTATGAAGCTCCTGGCCTTTTGTGTCATGGGAGAATGGAAATGCTACGAAGCTTCCTCTGTGTTTCTTTCCGGAAGGCGGGTATTTCCGTTATGGTTGCCGCAGTAAATACCTTTCTTTATCGGTGCGAATAAAAAGCCAAGGACGCAGCCCAACAGAAATGACGACAGGATTAATAATCGTTTTTCGGCCATACTCCACTCTCTGTTAAAAAAGATTCTCATAGTCAGATCTCCTTTCACCTGTATATAAAAATTTCTAAGGTTCATAAGTGTTCGTATATTAATAATAATCATAATGACAGCTCGCAGAAACATCGGAGTCATGACACCGGCGGGACAGCAGCCCGGTCAGGAAAAACAGCCGTTTTACTGGTCCCATGTCAAGAACAGCAGCCGTTAAATATGTGATTATTTATGCCCAGCCGTATTCAATTGTATCCCCCTTGTTTTATCCTGCAATTTCTATTATACTAAGCATCAGAAAGAAATACAAGCAAAAGCCTGACTGCAGGCGGAAAAAAACGATTATTTTTAAATGAAAAATATTGACAGAATCTTCTATAGGTGATATATTAGTACAGTATGCCGCACAATGAGGTTTAAAAGTTTCCGTCTTTTTTGGAACACCACAGTTGGCGAGTAATGATAATAGGAGGTGCCATATGTACGCGATTATTGCAACAGGTGGTAAGCAGTACAAAGTAGCGGAAGGCGATATCATTAAAGTGGAAAAGCTTAGTGTTGACGCTGGCGAAGCTGTCACATTTGACCAGGTACTTGTTGTAAACAATGGTGAATTAGCCGTTGGCAGCCCGACCGTAGCAGGTGCTACCGTAACAGGTACAGTTGTGAAGGAAGGCAAAGCTAAAAAGGTTATTGTTTACAAGTATAAGAGAAAATCCGGATACCATAAGAAAAATGGACACAGACAGTCTTATACTCAGGTAAAGATCGAAAAGATCAATGCTTAATCATGATAAGAGTAACCGTATTGGTTGATTCAGAACACCATTATACAGGGATTCAGATGTTGGGACATGCCGGTTTGGCGGATGATCACCAGGAAGGACAAGAAATTGTCTGTGCTGCGGTATCGGCGCTTACATTTAACATGGCCAACAGTGTAGAACAGTTTACAGAAGATTCCTTTGAAGTTGATCAGGAGGAAAAGACAGGTGCTTTTTGCTTCCGTTTCACTTCAGATATAAGTTCAGGATCACAACTCCTAATGAATTCTTTGGTATTCGGATTACAGGATATTGAAGAGGAATATGGAGAACCATATATTAAAATCCGATTTAAGGAGGTGTAAGTAATGTTAAGAATGAACCTTCAATTTTTCGCTCATAAAAAGGGTGTTGGTTCTACCAAGAACGGCAGAGATTCCGAGTCTAAGAGATTAGGTGCTAAGAGAGCTGATGGACAGTTCGTATTAGCTGGCAATATTCTTTATAGACAGCGTGGAACTCACATTCACCCAGGCATCAACGTAGGCCGCGGCGGTGATGATACATTATTCGCTTTAGTGAATGGCGTTGTAAGATTCGAGAGAAAAGGCAGAGACAAAAAGCAGGTTTCTGTTTATCCAAAAGCAATTAACGAATAATGGGACCGGCTTCATACCTTAAACGTATGGAGCCGTTTTTTACGATACAGGAACTAGCCGGCTTCCTGTATTTAAAATTCGCTGCTCATGCTCAATTTAGGGTTGAACCCTTTAAGAAAGGGGCTTAACCCTTTAAAGAAAGGGGTTAAACCCTAATTTTAAACAAAAAGTAACTCCCTGAGGGTATACCTTTATATCTGATAAAGCAGGGAAGGTTCTGCCCAGAAAGCATGGGCAGGAAAAAAGAAAGGGAACAGGTGAATGAATGTTTGCCGATAGAGCAAAAATATTTATAAGATCCGGAAAAGGCGGCGATGGACATGTCAGCTTCCGGAGAGAACTTTATGTTCCGTGCGGCGGTCCTGACGGTGGTGACGGCGGCCGCGGCGGTGACATTATATTTGAAGTGGATGAAGGCCTTAACACATTAACGGATTTCCGGCATATCCACAAATATACCGCACAGGATGGAGAAGCGGGCAGTAAACGCCGCTGTCATGGAAAAGATGGCGGGAATCTGGTGATCAAGGTTCCGGAAGGCACAGTGATCAAGGATTTTGAATCAGGAAAAGTCATTGCTGATATGTCCGGTGAGAATCGCCGGGAGGTTATTTTAAAAGGCGGTAAGGGCGGCCAGGGAAATATGCATTATGCCACTCCTACCATGCAGGCCCCCAAATATGCCCAGCCTGGACAAACTTCCCAGGAACTTTGGGTACAGCTTGAATTAAAAGTCATTGCCGATGTAGGGCTGGTCGGTTTCCCCAACGTAGGGAAGTCCACGCTTCTTTCCAGGGTCAGCAATGCAAAGCCAAAGATAGCCAATTACCATTTTACCACCTTAAACCCTCATTTGGGTGTTGTGGATATGGATGGTGGAAAAGGCTTTGTTATGGCTGATATTCCAGGGCTTATTGAAGGCGCTTCCGAGGGTGTTGGATTGGGACATGATTTTCTCCGCCATATTGAACGGACAAGAGTTCTGGTTCACGTAGTAGATGCGGCATCTACGGAGGGAAGAGACCCAATTGCGGATATCCATGCAATCAATAAGGAGCTGGGAGCTTATAATCCGGAGCTGTTAAAACGTCCTCAGATCATAGCAGCCAATAAGACCGATGCGATTTATGATGATGGTACGGATCCGGTTGAAGGGCTTAAAGCGGAATTTGAACCTCAGGGTGTTAAGGTTTATCCAATATCTGCAGTAAGCGGTAAGGGCGTAAAGGAGTTGTTATATGCCATTTATGAGCTGCTTCAGACCGTAAATTTAAGTCCCATCACATTTGAAAAAGAATTTGATGTAAAGAGCCTGGCCAATGTACTGCTTCCATATTCTGTTGAAGTGACTGAGGATGGAGTTTATGTGGTAGAAGGCCCTCGCATTGAAAAAATGTTAGGCTATACGAATCTGGAATCGGAAAAAGGCTTCAGCTTTTTCCAGAAATTCTTAAAGGATAATGGTATTTTAGAAGAACTGGAACAGGCGGGAATTGAAGAAGGAAATACGGTCCGCATGTATGGTCTGGAATTTGACTATTACAAATAGTACGAGGAGAATAATATGACAAGTAAGCAGAGATCCTATTTAAAGGGATTGGCAATGAATATAGACCCTATCTTCCAGATTGGAAAATCCAGCCTGACACCGGAAATTACCAATGCGGTAGCAGAGGCGCTGGAAGCCAGAGAATTAGTAAAGATTACTGTGCTCAAGAATTGTCTGGAAGAGGTCAACGGCATTGCAGGAGTGTTATCTGAGAGGACCCGTTCTGAGATCGTTCAGGTGATCGGAAGAAAAATCGTCCTTTATAAGCAGGCAAAAGAGGAAAACAAGAGGAAGATCGTGCTTCCTAAATAATCCTGCTTCATTTTTGAGTCAGGGAGTGGTTGACTATGGGTAAAGTTGGCATTATGGGCGGTACGTTTGACCCGGTCCACAATGGACATTTGATGCTTGGTGAACAGGCATATAAGGAATACAGCTTAAAGGAAGTCTGGTATATGCCTTCCGGGCATCCGCCTCATAAAAAGAGCCGAAAGGTGACAGATCCGTCCATGCGTCTTGCCATGACAAAACTAGCCATGAAAGCTCATGAAGGTTTTGTCTGTTCGGATTTTGAGGTAAAACGGACCGGATATACGTATACGGCACAGACATTAAGATTATTACACGAAGCATATCCGGAGCATTCCTTTTATTTCATCATCGGAGCAGATTCTTTATATGAAATTGAGAGCTGGTATGAGCCGGACCAGGTTCTTGCCCAGGCAGTCATATTGACTGCCCAGCGGGAATATGAGGAGGCGGACCGTTCTATGGACCGGCAGATCGCTTATCTGGCCTCAAAATATGGAGCAGATATCCGTACGCTGCACTGCGGGGAAATGGATATCTCTTCTGCAGAGCTGCGCCGTATGGTTGCCATGGGCCAGTCCATAACAGACTATGTGCCGGAGGAGGTTGCAGCGTATATCAGCGCCCACGGTTTATATCAGGAGTTGGAACCATGAAAAATCTAATCTTAGAGTTAAGAAATAACTTAAAGGGGAGACTAACCCCCTCCAGATTTGAACATACGGTCAGCGTATCATTTATTTGCACCGCATTGGCGATGCGTTATGGCTGTGACTTAAATAAAGCGGAGCTGGCCGGCTTGCTTCATGACTGCGCCAAGCCTTATGGAGATGATGAGATCATCAGAAAATGCAGGAAACAGAACCTTCCCTTAACAGATGATGAACTTAAGGCTCCGGTGGTGCTTCATGCGAAATACGGGGCATGGCTGACAGAGCATAAATATGGTATAAATGACGGAGAAATCATCAATGCCATCCGCTGGCATACTACCGGAAGGCCGGAGATGTCAACACTGGAAAAAATCGTATTTACAGCGGATTATATTGAACCAAGGCGTGACAGGGCGGCAAATCTTGCGCTTGTGCGGTCGGTGGCATTTGTAGACTTAGATGAAAGTGTTTACCAGATACTTAAGGAAACCTTGGAATATCTGGAAGGAAAGGGCAATTTTGTGGACTCTATGTCAAAACAGGCATATGCTTATTATAAGCAGGTTCACAAAGATAAGAAGGGAGAACAAGGATGAATCAGTCAGTTGAGATGGTAAAAACCGCTTATGCGGCTTTATCGGATAAGAAAGGGGAAGATATCAGAATCATTGATATCAACAAAGTATCTGTAATGGCAGATTATTTTATTATTGCCAGCGGTACCAATACAAATCAGGTCCAGGCTATGGTTGATAATGTAGAGGGAGAACTTGGAAAAAAGGGATTTGTCTGCAAACAGGTAGAAGGCTATCAGTCAGCCAACTGGATCCTTATGGATTATGGCGATATCATTGTCCATGTATTTGACCGTGATAATCGTTTGTTCTATGATTTGGAAAGAATCTGGAGAGATGGAAAGACAATTAACGCTGAGGAATTAGAAGCTTTATCATAATTTATTATAAAAACTGAATTTAATAGGGTAAAACGGCTTAACAGAATCTGTGAGCCGTTTTTTTGTGGGAAATTACGCCTTATGAATCATAACGCGGCCTGTTATGGATAGGCTTACGCATAAATGCGGCAATGGATGCGGTATGGTGCTGAAGCAACCTGGCTTTTGTACGAAAATCCATTTTGCAGGCGCTTTACTCCATATTAACTCTCGCCAAGGTTTACATAATATATTTATGTAAATCTTGGCGAGAGTTATGGTTCATTTTTAAAATTCTCAACGGATTCCCAAGCGGAACAAACCGATTACCTTACCCAGGATTTCCACATTATCCACGATGATTGGGTCCATGGAATCATTTTCTGGCTGGAGACGGTAATGACCTTTTTCTTTAAAAAACCGTTTCACAGTTGCGGAATCTTCAACCAATGCCACGACAATTTCTCCATTATGGGCTGTTGGACAGTGTTCAACAATAATCTGATCTCCCTCGAGAATGCCTGCGTTGACCATGCTGTTTCCCTTAACTTTTAACATAAAGGTCTCAGTGTTTGGAAGAAGGTCGGCTGGTATGGGATAATAGTTCTCAATGTTTTCTTCTGCATACAGAGGCTGTCCGGCTGCTACGGTTCCCAGGAGCGGAACATTCACAACCTCCCGGCGTGTCAGTTGAAAGCAGTCATCTATGATCTCAATGGTCCTGGGCTTGGTAGGATCTCTTCTTATGTATCCCTTTTCCTCAAGAGTCTCCAGGTGGGAGTGGACGGATGATGTTGACTTTAAACAGACAGCTTCGCAGATTTCCCTGACTGCCGGCGGATAACCCTTCTTTAAAATCGTTTCCTTTATATATTGTAAAATTTCCTGTTGCTTTGGGGTAATTCTTTCTAGCGCCATGGTACGGCCTCCTCAATCCTTATTCATTAAGACTATAGTAACATATGTTCGATGAAAATGCAAACCTTTGTTCGAAAAAATCCAAAACCAATTGACAAACATACGTTCGCAATGATATGATAGGGACAGAGAAAAGAACAGACGTTCTGATGTGGATTGTTTTTAAGGAGGTATGCATATGATAAAGCAATTAATTGCACTGTCACTGGTTGTTTTGCTGGGATCCCACTTTTTCGGCCATTCCATAATGAATGCTCTTGCCGGAGAGACGGAAGCCCCGGCGATTGAAAAATATTATACCAGCATTGAGATACAAAAAGGAGACAGCTTATGGAGCATTGCCGGAATCTACTTAGAAAACAGCGGGATGACCACTGCCCAATATGTGAAGGAACTAAAGAATATGAACGGATTAAAGGAAGATACCATTCACAGCGGGCAGTATCTGACTGTCATGTACTTTGCATCTGATTCTGCAACGAGAGAAAGATAGACGGGATAACTGACCGCCCGTCATTTTAAAATTCATTGATTTTATTGGGAATATATCTTAGAATAATAGAAGCGCCGTCTATATAAGGAGCATTATTAATCTCTGAATTATTCTTACAGTCAAAGGATTCGATATAATTATGAAGATAACTTTTGGAATTATGGCCCATGTAGATGCTGGAAAAACCACTTTTTCGGAGCAGGTATTATATAAAGAAGGGGTAATCAGGACCCTGGGCCGTGTAGATGCAAAAAACGCATGTATGGATCATGAAAACATTGAAAGGGCAAGAGGAATCACCATATTTTCTGATATGGCTGGTTTTCCCCATGGCGATGATACGTATTATCTGATAGATACACCTGGTCACACAGATTTTTCGGCCGAGATGGAACGGGCTTTGGAGGTGATGGACTATGCAGTCCTGATCATTAATGGGAGTGACGGCATTCAGGGTCATACGGAGGCTATATGGAATCTTCTGGAACGTTATCATATCCCGGTCTTTCTATTTATCAATAAGCTTGATGTGGCTTCGGCATCTTATGAACGGGTCTTATGTGAGGTTCGCGGACGCTTTTCCGGTAATATCCTGGATTTTCAAGGTATCAGCCTTGAGAATGGGAAAGAAGGAATCCTTGCAGATGACTTCATTGAGAATGTATCTGAATGGGATGAGGGGTTACTGGATAAATGGTTAGATGGAACCATTACTTTTGAAGACTTAAGGCCTGCTGTGGTTTCTCAAATTAAGAACCGGAGCTTATTCCCATGCTTTGGAGGCTGTGCTTTAAGGGGAGAGGGGATTGAGCAGTTTCTCAATGCTTTTTACAGCTTAACAGAAGCTTCCTATCCGGTCTCAGCTCCTTTTAGCGGGAGGGTATTTAAGATCCGTTATGATGGGCATGGCGAACGGATGACGTATTTGAAGATATTAAGCGGATTTCTCCATGTCCGGGATTCCCTGTTAGCCGATGAGAAGATTCATCAGATAAGGCTTTTTCAAGGGGAACGTTTTACCTCCCTTCAGGAAGCTGCTGCAGGGGATGTGGTTGCCGTTACCGGACTGCGGACCACCAGAGCAGGCCAGGGACTTGGAGAATGTCATGATATGGTGGTTCCGGCTCTGCAACCTGCCCTTCAGGCAAGAGTCTTATACCCGTCGGAAATCCCTGACCGGACGATTTTACAGGTGTTTTACATTCTGGAAGAGGAAGAGCCTGTGTTAAGTGTGGTATGGGAAGAGTCTTTGCGGCAGTTAAAAGTGAATATTATGGGGAAAATTCAACTTGAGGTTTTAGAACAGGTTGTTTTAGAGAGATTTCAGATACGGGTAACCTTTGGACAGCCTGAGATCCTATATATGGAAACCGTGGCGGATCCGGTTACCGGATATGGGCATTTTGAGCCGCTCCGCCATTATGCGGAAGTTGCACTGAGGATTGAGCCTGGAGAGAGAGGGAAAGGGATTTCGTTTGAGAGTCAATGTCATGTGGACAGGCTTGGGATCAATTATCAAAACCTGATACGTACCCACGTTTTTGAGACCATTCATAAAGGAGTTTTAACCGGGTCTGAACTGACGGATGTTAAGATCGTCCTGGTTGATGGAATTTCTCATATTAAGCATACTCAGGGCGGTGATTTTCGGGAGGCAGTATACCGGGCAGTACGCCAGGGTCTAATGAAAGCCAGGAACCTTATTCTGGAGCCTTATTACCGTTTGACCATATCAGTTCCGGATTCCTTAACCGGAAGGGTATTAAATGACATCACAAAATATTACGGCAGGTTCGAAGCTCCGGTCACAGAGGGAAGTGGGAGAACGGTAATAAAGGGTCTTGGTCCCGTTGCTTCCTTCATGAACTATGGAGAAGAACTGATGATAATGACCGGAGGCAGGGGAAGTATTTCTATGGTATTTTCTCACTATGATACATGTCATAATGAAGATGAAGTTCTTAATCATTATCAATATAATCCCAATGAAGATACCAATAACCCTTCCTGTTCCGTATTCTGCCAAAAGGGGACCTCGTTTGTAGTTAATTGGGATCATGGGGAGGAGTACATGCATACTCTTTCATAATGGTTATTAACTGTTATATTTAACCTTAAATGATATTAAAAATATGCCAATAAGGCTCCTGAAGCCTGGAAAGTTTTATATCATGGGGATAAGATGACTTCGTCATCATTAAAAAGATAGTTAAAAAGAAAATCGGCAATTGAGATGGATGCTGAACTGACCTCCAATAAGTTAGACTGATATGATCCTCTTAAAGTAGACATGGTAAATAACCAAAATCTACTTTAATCCTTAGTGATGTAAAACAGATTGCAGAGGAGATTCAAAAGGGTGTTGAGCAGGGGTAAGATTTGGTTTTTGAACAAAACAACCATTTTTAGTTTTTTACTTATAACGGTTAAAAAACCATTTTTGAACAAAACCCCTTAAAAATTTTTTTTACTTATGATTATCATTAAATAGATATTTAGTTTAGCTTTCCCGCAATTTCACCTTATTTCTGGCGCTGCGGCGGCGCTCATCCTCCAAGGCTGCATAGTGTTTTTTCGTGGTGTTGACATCGGAGTGCCCTAAAACGTCTGCAACCAGATAGATGTCCCCGGTTTCTTTATACAGGTTTGTTCCATAAGTACTTCGCAGTTTATGAGGGGTAATTTTTTTTAATGGAGCCACCAGCTTAGAGTACTTCTTTACCAGATTTTCGACGCTGCGGACTGCAATTCGTTTCTTTTGAAGGGAAAGGAAGAGTGCTTTTTCGTGGCCGTCCTCAGGAATAACTAAGCTGCGTTCTTCCAGGTAATCAAGAAGAGCATCCTCCACTTCAGAACCAAAGTATACCGTAACTTCCTTTCCTCCCTTTCTGTGAATTCGGATTCCTCCGTTTTTTAAGTCAATATCATCTATATCCAGTCCAACACATTCTGATACACGGATTCCTGTTCCCAGCATGAGAGTCAGAAGGGCCAGATCACGGACCTTGGTTTTCGCATGATAGGCCTTTTGCTTCTCAGTTAAAGCTTCCCCGCTTTCTACTTCATCAAGCAGAAGAGCAACCTCATCAATATCCAGCCGGATAATATCCTTTTCATGAAGCTTAGGAAGCTGCACCAGAGAAGCGGGATTTGTTTGAAGCCGCTCATTTCGGTAATAATAATTATAGAAGCTTTTCAAAGAGGAGATTTTCCGCATGATGCCCCGCTCTTTGTTGGTTACTTCCTGATTTTTATCATTAAAACGGTATTTTAAATATTCCATATATTCTTCTATATCTACGACACGAAGGGCGTCCAGATGGTCCAGTGTGATATCCTGCATATGTAGTTTGCTGATAACAGGATTTTCCTTAGCCAGAAAGTCAAAAAACACCCTTAGATCGTAAGCGTAAGCGATTCTGGTCCGGGAAGAGGTACGGGGCTCAATCCCCCTGAAAAAGTCTCCGCAGAAGCGAGGAAGCTCTTTTACTAGCTGGCGCAGATGTTTTACGTTTTCAATGTCCTTTTGCTGATGATAGGAGAGAGGAGCACTCATAATTCGGCCTCATTTCTTTTTTATTTGACTGGGTAAATACTTTCTGAAAGATTTATATTTTCTTTTCCGGACTGAGTATTGTATGGGTTAGTTCTTTGACAAAGGTGTAAAAGAATCTTTGCTTAACTTAGTATGTAAGGAGCGGAGGTGTTGGTCATAGGTGGCAATTGCATGAGATTAGATTATAAAATACAAATCAAGATATAAGTAATAAATACGAAGTTCATTAAGTAATTATATTGAATTAATGAGAAAATAATGATTTCCGTACTTCCTGCATCAACTATTCGTTAA
>NZ_BRYH01000058.1:0-22844 GCF_054772055.1 Lacrimispora brassicae
TGGGCGGCCTGGGAAGAAGGATGTTTTGTAGCTTTCGATTTTAATGACGGCACATCTACGGAATATTATAGTGTAACAGTACCGGTGGGAGGGAAAATCACCAGTAAGCCTGTAGACCCTACAAGGGACGGTTACCTGTTTAAGGGCTGGTACAGCTATCGGGATCAAAACCAGAAGCCGGTAATATGGGATTTTGAAAATGATACCGTTATGAATAACATGTCTTTATGGGCGTCTTGGGAAGAAGCATGTTTTGTAACCTTCGATCTTAACGATGGTACAAATACGGTATATTATAATGTAACAGTGCCAGTGGGAGGGAAAATCCTGACTAAACCTGCAGACCCCACAAGGGACGGTTACCTGTTTAAGGGCTGGTACAGTTATCGTGATCAAAACCAGAAACCAGTAATATGGGATTTTGAAAATGATACCGTTATGACGAATATGTCTCTATGGGCCTCTTGGGAAGAAGAAAACGGCAGCGGCAATAATAATGGTGGAAACGGCGAAAATGGAAATAACGGCAGCGGTGGAAACGGCGAAAACGGAAATAACGGCAGCGGTGGAAACGACGAAAGCGGAAATAACGGCAGCAGTGGAAGCAATAGCAGTAAAAATGGGCCTGTTGTTACAGGCAGAGTTGACGATAAGGGCATTGTAACTATAAATGAGCAGGAAGTACCTAAGGTGGAAGCACCTATATTTCCCGGTAATAGTGAAAACGTAAAAATTGATGAGCAAGCAGTACCTAAAGGGAGCCTGGATAATTTGCCGAAAACAGGAGAGGATAACACATCTCGAGTTTTATATAGTGCATTGGTTCTTGTATCATTATTTATGATTGGAACGTGCCTGCTATATAAAAAGAAAAATATTTAAATATAGGAAGACGGTAAGGAGGAAAATCAGATAGAAAAAACTCCTTACCGTTTTTTTATAATGAGCCAAAGCCGGAGAAAAAAACAATGTCAGACGGTATGAAATGAAAGGCTGCAGGGATCGTGACACGGTATTATTTGCCTGTAATAAAATATTTAAACGAATTTTTTTTGGTTTTTACCTGTTTTTAAAATAGGAACGGGAACCTATTTTTAAAACAATAAACAAAGCAGTAAAGAAAAGAGTAAATGTAAAATCTTATGCCTGAACGGCAAAAAGCCGCCTGTAAATCACAAGCGGTTTTTGCATTTGCAATCATCATTTCTTTTTGACAGGATAGCAAACCTCGGTCACTAATTCCTCTGGGTTCTGGGTCTGAGCGGGGCTGACATGATAGATGCAGAACATAGCTCCGTTAAATTCATATCCATTATCGTTCACCCAATTTGCCACTGCGTTGTTTACAGCGGTAAGCTGCTCATAGCTGCCTTTGTAGGTTGCCGCGGCAATCTCTACCGCAGGCACAGTTTTAAATACAACGTGCTCAGTGTCGTGATAGGTACCTTTTACCGTGATTTGTATTTCCACATCCACATCGTTTTCCTTGTACCCCTCATCATGAAAGATTGCGAGGCTGCAGCAGTTATCTGCAGGTTGTAGCTGCAGCGAAGCTGTTTCCGTCATCATAAGGTTCCACAGGATACCTTCCTGATCATAGGCGGGAATCACCTTTCGTGTACTGGCAACATAGCGTTCTGGTAAAGTTTTTAAAACAACATTATAACTCATAGCAGTTTCATCCTTTCTCAGCCGTTTGATGGCTGTGTCAAGGAGCAATAAACGGCGGCCTGTTTCCTCGGCCTCACCCTGTACCTCAGCCTGCTTTACCGTCAGAAAATCGGCCAATGCCTGCGGGTCATCATAGCTCTTTAAGATCTCTCTGATCGCGGCAAGACTAAACCCCATATCCTTAAGGGCTGTGATTCTGCCCGCAACCGGCAGTTGATCCTCCCCATAGTAACGGTATCCGGTAAAGTTATCTGTGGTTTTCGGAACCAGCAGGCCGATCTCATCGTAATGCCTCAGCATCCGTATACTGATCCTTGACAGTTTTGAAAAATCACCTATTTTCAACATTTTTATTACCTCACATATATGTGTTTTTGAGCTCAACTATAGTATAGAGTATACCATAATGTGAGAGTCAATGGAGATTTTTAAATTATTTACTTTATGCCAAGATACATTGATTGTTAGGTTATATGGATTATTGCCGTATTTGCATTTCCAAGTAATGGGATGCTGTTTTTAGGCCTGTATTGGTGAGCAAATTCATTCTAATGCAGGGAAGAGAATCTAATACATAAAAGCAATACCTTGAGGGTTCAAATTTCCTCAACTGCATCAAAAGTTATAAAAACAAGCCAAATTAAAAACATTCGACTTGTTTTTATTTATATGCTATTATGTAGAAAATTGATATTAGGTGGTGATGAATAACATGGTTACACTATATTTTTCAGGTACGGGCAATACAAAATATATAGCACAACAATATAGTAAGAGGATGAATTGTGGATGTTATTCAATTGAAGATAACATTGATTTTATCAAAGTGATTTCAATGAATGAGTGTATTTGTGTATGTTTTCCAATTTATGATTCTCGTGTTCCCCGGATTCTTAGAGAGTTTATACACAAGCATAGGGAGTTGTTTAAAGACAAGCAACTTATTATTTTGGTAACGCAAATGTTTTTTTCGGGCGACGGTGCTCGTTCTCTTACAGATTTGTTTCCTAAAAATTACTTACATGTTCTTTATGCAGAACACTTTAATATGCCAAATAATGTTTGCAATATTCCCTTTTTATGGAAAATATGGGTAAAAAATGGAAGGCTTAATGATAAGAAGCTATATAAGGCAAATAAAAAACTTAAAAAGACATGTGATGACATAAAAAGTGGCAGGGTTGTGAAACGTGGATTTAATGTCTTTTCTCAAATTTTAGGTTTATGCCAAGGCTCGTTTGCAGAGAAAATAGATGAGCGCGGAAAAACTTCTGTTAAGACATATTCCGATTGTACAGGATGTGGGATATGCGTTAAGATTTGTCCTATGAAAAACTTAGAACTTATAGATGGAAAAATTGAACATAAAAATAACTGTACGATTTGTTACAGGTGTGTAAATACCTGCCCGCAAAAGGCGATAACAGTGTTAATAAATCGAAAACCCAAAATACAATATCACGGAGTATAAGCATTTTCTACACCTGCACTATCTTAAACCATACTTGAGTCTGCATCTATTTCTTTCATTTTTATGGTATACTCAGGTCAATTTATATAATCTGTGGACAAAAAACACAAAAAGTCGGGAACAGCCGCTTTGAAAGTTATAAGATATAAGCACAGACAAGGAGGTGATGTACATGGGTTGGGTTGAATGCATCGGCGAGGCCGTCAGCTATATTGAAGATAATATCACCGAAGAACTATCAATTGAAAAAATTGCAAAGCAGGTATTAATATCACCTTTCTATTTTCAAAAGGGGTTTGCTATGCTTTGTGGTTTTACGGTTGGAGAATATATCCGGCAGCGCAGGCTTGCACTTGCCGGCAGTGACCTTGTTTCCACTAAGGAAAAAATTATTGATATTGCACTTAAATATGGTTACGACTCACCGGATAGTTTTACCAAAGCATTTACTCGTTTTCATGGTGTCACACCGACTGCTGTTCGAAAAGGCAGAGCAATGATTAAGGCTTTTGCTCCGCTGAAGATCAAATTAACTTTGGAAGGCGGTTATGTTATGGATTACAGAATTGTTGAAAAAGATTCATTTACGGTTATGGGGGTGTCCAGGACATTCAAGTATGCTCGTGCAAAAACAGAAGTCCCTGAGTTTTGGTCGGAGCTTTATCAGCCCGGAAAGGAGAGCGTTGTATGCGGAATGTATGGGATCAACATTGATGAAAGTATGGGATCAGATGAATTTGAGTATCTGATTGCAGACGATTACAATCCGGATGCAGAGATACCGGAAGGTTTTGTTACAAAAGTCATTCCTGCATACACATGGGCTGTTTTTGCCAGCAGAGGTGAAATGCCTCAGTCCTTACATGAGGTGAACAAAAAGATTTTTTCGGAATGGCTGCCAAACTGCAAAGAATATGAGATTGCTGCGGGCTACTATATTGAAATGTACAGCGATCCTGCCGAGTATTCAAAAGGGATCCAGGATGAAAAATACTATTGCGAGGTCTGGATTCCTGTCAAAAAGAAGTAACCAAACTATATGAGCATAATCAGAACCTGCATCTAAATTGAGTAAATGCCACATGTGTTAAAGCTTAAACCCTTGATAGAATCAAGGGTTTAAGCTTTTTACTATGACTATAAAAGATGATTGTAAATGACTGCTATAAAAAGCTATATTGACAACATAAGCAATGTCGTTTTTCATTTTTACAGGATAATATGTTATAATTGAAAATAATATCATGAGGAAGGACATATGAGGAAACACATAGGATGATAAATGTATTTGGGGAAGGGGAATAAAGGATATGCTTTGCTGTCTTAACAGAAATATATGACTGTTAGAATTATAAGGAATCTGCCTAAAAACATAATAAAGGAATTAAATTAAATTTCAGGAGGGGTATATATGGGGTATAAAGTACTGGTAGCAGATGATGAGTATATCATTCGCAGGGGGATCATCAGTTTTTTGAGACAATACGGGGATTTTGAGCTGGCAGCAGAAGCAGAGGATGGAGAGATGGCGCTTGAACGGGCAAAAGACATTTCTCCGGATGTTTATTTTGTTGATATTAATATGCCATTTCTAAATGGCCTTCAATTTATAAAAAGCTTAAGGAACATAAACCCAAGGGCGGTGGTAGTGATCATCACCGGGTATGACCGGTTTGAATATGCCAGAGAAGCTTTAAAGCTGGGGGTCTTTGAGTATCTTCTCAAGCCACTGATGGAAGGCCCTTTTGATGAGATGATGCAGCGGGTCCGGGAAAGGCTGCAAAGTGAGGAGAGTGAAGATAAATATCTTGACTGGGCTAAGAGTATGCTTGCACAAAATCGAACCTATCTTGCCTCTAATTTTTTGCAGAGAGCTTTGGAAGGGCATTATACAAGGGAAGAGATCAGGGAGCGTTCCCAGTACTTAAACCTGTTACTTCCGGAACCGTTTACAGTTACGGTGATTTCTCTGGAATATCAGAAAATGGAAGACGTAAAAAGCACCTGGAATGAAGATCTGTTGTTTTTTGTTGCTGAGAATATTGCAAATGAAATGTTTCAGGGGCTGGTGAACCCAAACAGTTGCCAGGACAGGCATGGAAATCTGGTGGTGATTTCAAAAACTGTGGCTCCGGAAATTGCAGAGGAACAGGCGGAGACTTACGGTAATATGCTGGAGTCCCATTTGCCGGTGCGCAGCATAGTAATACAGGTGAACGGAGAGGATTATGGATCCTTGGCTGAAACCTATGAAACGGCTGTCAGCCGGTTGAAGGAGCTGGAGACCGGTTCCTCTGTGATTAAGGATGTGAAGCTATATATCGAGGACAACTATTCACGGGAGGACTTTTCCTTTCAGGATGCGGCGGGCCATGTGAATTTGTCTGTTCCCCACTTAAGCAGGATGTTCCGCAGAGACATGGGAGTCACCTTTATCGATTACTTAACCAGTGTCAGGATCCGAAAGGCCATAGAGCTTTTACATAACAGTGAAATGAAAATTTATGAAATCGCGGAGCTGACCGGATATGCAAACCAGCATTACTTCAGCAATGTGTTTAAAAAGAACCTGGGGGTCAGCCCCGGGGAATACCGGAGGTTAATTAAAAATGATAATCAAACCTCCTTCATGCAATGATTTTATACCTTTTACTCAAATTATTGCAAAGACTTTTTTTCCTCCTTCCGGCATAATAACCGTACAGCTTAAATAAAAAAAGGAGGATCATTAAAATGAAAAAAAGATTTTTAAGCGTGCTGCTGTGCGCATCCATGGCGGCGGTTTCTTTAGCCGGCTGCAGCAGCGGAGCCAGCAGCCCGACCGCAGCCACCGCTGCTCCCCAGACCACGGCTGCACAGGCCGAAACAACAAAAGCGGAGGAGACTAAGGCAGAGGAAAACACGGCCAAAACCTCCGACGCATCAGGAGAGAAGCTGGTAGTAGGTTTCGCTCAGATCGGTCAGGAGTCCGGATGGCGTGACGCGGAAACCCTTTCCATTCAGACCTATGCGTCTGAAAACGGGGATAAGGTGGAGCTTCTTTTTGCCGATGCGCAGCAGAAGCAGGAAAATCAGATTAAAGCAATCAAAAATTTCATTGAACAGGGCGTAGATGTCATTGGTCTTGCACCTGTAGTAGAAACCGGATGGGATCAGGTATTTGCCGAGGCGAAAGAGGCAGGTATTCCTATCATTCTTCTGGACCGTCGAGCGGACGTCAGCGAAGATTTATACGCAACCTTTATCGGCTCTGACTTCATTGAAGAAGGCAAGATGGCCGCAAAGGAAATGGCAAAGCTCCTTGGGGAAAAGGGAAAAATAGTTGAGCTGGAAGGTACTGTAGGCGCTTCCGCAGCAACTGACCGTAAAACCGGATTTGACGATGAAATCAAAGCAAGCTATCCAGGTATTGAAATCGTAGCTTCCCAGACCGGCGATTTCACCAGAGCTCAGGGAAAAGAGGTTATGGAGTCTTTCTTAAAATCCAATAAGGATATCAAAGGTGTTTACGCACACAACGATGATATGGCCCTTGGAGCAATCGAGGCAATCAAAGAGGCAGGATTAAAGCCGGGCGAAGATATTAAGATCGTTTCCATCGATGGTGTACGCGGAATCTTTGAAGCAATGGCAGCCGGAGAGGCAAACTGTACCGTAGAGTGTAATCCGTTACTTGGGCCGCTTTTATTTGAAACGGCAGCAAAGCTGAAAGCAGGCCAGTCTGTTGATAAATGGGTAAAATCCGTAGATGGCGTATTCACCGCTGATATGGCAGCTAAGGTACTTCCGGACCGCAAATATTAAACCGCGGGGTTGTTGCAAAAGTATCATTATTTTTGCAGCAACCCTTTTCATATCAGAGGAAATGTCCTTTTAATTTGAAAGCGAGGAGGAAACATCATGAGTGCTGGGAACCAGTTGCTGACAGCGAGAAATATATCCAAGGCGTTTGGGAAAGCGGTCATTGCTTTGTCTGAGGTACAGTTTGAGTTGAATCGGGGAGAAATACATGCCCTCTTAGGAGAAAACGGTGCAGGAAAATCAACTCTTATTAAAGTGCTGACCGGAGTTGAAACCAAGGATCAGGGGATCATTGAACTGGAGGGAAGACAGATCAATCCCAGATCCACCCAGGAAGCGCAAAACCAGGGAATTTCAACGGTATACCAGGAGGTCAATCTTTGCCCCAATCTTTCCGTGGCGGAGAATATTTACATTGGGCGGGAACCAATGAACCGGTTTGGAACAATTAATTGGAAAAAAATCAATGCCGATGCCAGTGGGCTTCTGGAAAAGTTTGATTTACATATAAATGTCACGAAAAGTCTGGATCATTACTCTGTGGCGATCCAGCAGATGGTGGCGATTGCAAGAGCCAGCGATATTGAGGCAAAGGTTCTGATCTTAGATGAGCCAACCAGCAGCCTTTCCTCTGCCGAGGTTGAAAAGCTGTTTCAGATCATGAGAAGGCTTCGTGAGGAAGGCATGGGGATTATTTTTGTTACACATTTTCTGGATCAGGTTTACGAGGTTACTGACAAAATCACTGTACTTCGAAACGGAAAATACGTGGGAACCTACTTGACAAGAGAACTGCCAAAAGTAGAGCTGGTGGGAAAAATGATAGGAAAGGATTACGCGGGGCTTAAGGAAAGCCTGAGTACAAAATACCCGGAGGAAGGAGATGACCAGGAGAAAAAGACCTTTATTGAGCTGGTCAATATCAGCAGTCCCGGCACGGTTATGGGGTTTGGGCTTGAAGTGAAAAAGGGAGAGGTTCTGGGCTTTTCCGGGCTTTTAGGCTCCGGCCGCTCGGAGACAGCCAGGGTTTTATTTGGAATAGATCCCATCAGCCAAGGAGAAATAAAGGTAAAAAATGAGACAACGCACCTCCATTCTCCCTTAGATGCAATCCGAAATGGAATTGCTTTTTGTCCGGAGAACAGAAAGACAGAGGGAATTATCGGGGAGCTTTCCATATGGGAAAATATCATACTTGCCCTTCAGGTGAAAAGAGGAATCTTTTATAAGATTTCCAGGAAAGAAGCGGAAGAGCTGGCAAAGGAGTATATTGAAAAGCTTCAGATTAAAACGCCGGGAACCGGGCAGTTGATAAAGAATTTAAGCGGAGGAAACCAGCAAAAGGTAATTCTGGCCCGGTGGCTTGCCACAGAACCGGAGTTTTTGATGCTGGATGAGCCGACTCGGGGAATCGATATTGGAACAAAGGCGGAGATTCAGAAAATCGTCATGGATCTTGCCGGAAAAGGAATGGCAGTGCTTTTTATTTCATCAGAAATTGATGAGATGCTCCGCTGCTGTACCAGGATGATCGTGCTCCGGGATATGAAGCAGGTAGGAGAACTAAAGGGAAAAGAAATATCGGAAGAAGCAATTATGCGGATTATGGCTGGAGGTGAAGCTTCATGAGAGTGCTCTGGAATCGTTTGTCAGGAAAACAGTATTTTCGTCCCCTCATCATCTTTATCATGATTCTGCTCTTTAACGGCATTGTCAGTAAGGGAGAATTTTTTATGCTCTCCATTGTGGATGGACACTTATACGGACGTATCATTGATATCGTAAGAAACGGAAGCAAGCTTATGATATTGGTTGCCGGTATGACCATGATACTGGCAACAGGAGGAACCGATATTTCCGTCGGCTCCATCATGGCAATCAGCGGAGCCATTGCATGCAGCATCGTCAATGGCAATATTTTTCCGGCATTAAACGGAAATGTAGCCGCAGCAATTATTTTTGCAATCCTTGCAGGAGTTGCCAGCGGTATCTGGAATGGTTTTTTAGTTGCAAAAATAAAGATTCAGCCAATTGTAGCCACTATGATTTTAATGGTCGCGGGAAGGGGAATCGCACAGTTGATTACCAGGGGGAAAATCGTTACGATTACCTCGGATGCCTATTATTTTATGAATGGAGGCTATATTTTAGGCCTTCCCTTTCCTCTGTTTATTGTGCTTTTTCTGGTGGGGTTTTTGGTGATATTCACAGGAAAAACCGCTTTTGGCCTGTTTTTGGAATCCGTGGGCTGCAATCCGGCTGCATCTAAGTATGTGGGCATTAAGGTTGACCGGATGCTGCTGGCAATCTATACGCTTTCCGGAGCCTTTGCTGCTGTAGCCGGTTTGATTGAAAGCGCAGGGATCAAAGGTGCGGACTGCAACAATGCGGGGCTGGGGATTGAAATGGATGCCATTCTTGCCGTGGCAATTGGAGGAACCAATTTAATGGGTGGCCGTTTTTCCATTCCTGCCAGCGTGATCGGAGCATTGATTGTACAGAGCATCACCACAACGGTACTGGCGCTGGGAGTTCCGGCGGCTTATATCCGCGTGTTAAAGGCATTGCTGATCATTATCATCTGTCTGTCCCAGTCAAAGCAGTTTAAAGATCTGGTCATCAAGGGTAAAATGATAAACAGAAAGGTGGTTGGTAACTGATGGAGCAGACCGGAAAAAGAAAAAGGTTTCAAATCAATAATATTTCACTGGCTATTACCGTTGTACTGTTTGTCCTGATGTTTCTGTTTGGATCTGTAAAGTATAATAATTTTTTGTCTTTATCAACCTTTTTAAACCTTTTTAATGACAATGCATACCTGATGATAGCGGCAATCGGAGCGACCTTTGTACTTATAAGCGGAGGGATCGATATCTCCATCGCGTCTACCATAGCATTTACCGGCGTAGGCTCCGCTTACTTGCTGGAACGGGGCGTTCCGGCACTTCTGGTAATTATTCTTATGCTTCTTGCAGGGCTGCTCGTAGGATGTACCCAGGGAGCCCTGATTCATTATTTTAAGCTTCAGCCGTTCATCGTAACTTTGGCAGGCCAGTTTTTGATGCGGGGGCTTTGCGTCGTCATCAGCGAACGTTCCATTCCCATCAGTGATCCGTTTTTTAAGACCATGGCTCTTGGAAAGGTGGCGGTTCGCCTGGGAGAAGCAAAAGCGTGGAACGGGAAGGTTTATTATTATGTATTTATCCTTCTGATTGTTTTTGGGGCTGCGGTATATACCCTGAGATATACAAAATTTGGCAGGTGTTTATATGCACTGGGAGGCGGTGAAACATCTGCCGGCCTCATGGGATTAAATGTTGCCGGAACGAAAATTGCGGCATACGGGATCAGCAGCTTTTGCGCGGCTCTCGGAGGAATTGTGTTCAGTTTTTATACTCTGGCAGGATTCGGACTTCAAAATTTAGGTCTGGAGCTGGATGCCCTTTCATCCGCTGTTATCGGCGGTACCCTGCTTACGGGAGGCGTAGGCACTGTGGCGGGAACGGTTGTGGGCGTTATGATAGAGGGAATTATCCAGACAATCGTTACCTATCAGAATTTAAATACCTGGTGGACGAAAGTTACCATTGCGGCGCTTCTCTGTTTCTTTATTGTCATTCAGAGAATCATTTCAATCCGCGCAGAAAAATCAAAGGGGAAGAAGGGATAATAAAGCCAATATTGCAGTTGTAAGAACCTGTTAACTTCGCTATACTGGATAGGTAGGAAATATGATATGAAAATTGGAGTGAGAGCAATGAAATATTGGAAGAAAAGATTCATGGATATGAAAATTCGTGATAAAATGATCAATTCTCATATTTTTATTGCGCTCATTCCTTTCTGCTTTGTGGGGATTCTGGGAATCATCAGCTCCACCAGAGAGGCGGAACGCAATGTGACCCAGCATACGTCTCTGTTGGTGGGGCAGGTGCAGCATACCACGGATATTTATATAAGCAGTATTGAGAAAACTGCGAATATGCTGATCCGGATTATTGAACCCATGGATCTTGGCAGGATCCCATCTGCAGAAGACAGCCGCTGGAATGAGTATGAAGCAGCGCTGAAAGACAGCTTTGAGATGGTGGCAGATACTCACGATGAAATTGCGGGCATTTTTTTTGCCACCGAGCATGATATGTATGTGGGAACCGGGATGTCCAGAATCTCCCGGGACCCGTTTGTCAAAGAGGTCTGGTATGAAAAAGCTGCGGCTTCTCCGGGAGAAATGCAGATAATCAGCAATGTTACCGGAAGGAATATTGTTACGGAGGCCGCTTACAGCATTGACGATGTATTTTCAGTGATGAAGGCAGTCATGGACCCGGAGACAGGGGAGAGGGTGGGCGTATTGCTGTTTGATGTAAAGCATGAAATTATCTCTTCTGCCATCCAGGATGCCAACATCGGTGAAAATGGATTCGTACTCGTCCTGGATGAGCAGAATCACTTAGTATATGCGCCAACCAATAAAATCGTCTACCGCATCCGTCCGGAATGGCTGTGGAATGAAGAAGAACCTGTAACTGCAGTGGTCAATGGGGAAAAATATCAGATCAGCTATCAACGATCCGCCTATACCGGCTGGAAAACCGTCAGCGTCTCATCCTATCAGGAAATCATGGGCGGAATCAATACCATGCTGTTCATGTTTGGCTGGGTGCTGGTTTTAACAATTCTCACGGTATTTATTGTGGCGGTAAAAATTTCGGAGACGGTCACAAAGCCGATTGTCAGGCTCCGAAACCTGATGAAGGAGACGGAAAAAGGCAATCTGTCTGTGCGTTTTGAAGGCAATTATCTGGATGAGGTCAGCGAGCTTGGACGCCGGTTCAACCAGATGCTGGAGCGCATACAGGAATTGATGGAGGAGGTTTATAAGGAACAGGAAAACAAACGGAAAGCACAGCTTAAGGCAGTTCAGGAACAGTTTAAGCCTCATTTTTTATACAATACCCTGGACACCATAGGCTGGATGGCAAGAGAACATTCCGCTTATGACATTGTTCATCTTGTGGATGCCCTTACCAATGTTTTCCGCATCAGCTTAAGCAAGGGAAAAGACTATATTACCATTGAAGAAGAAATCCGTTATATTTCCAATTACCTCTACATACAGAAAATCCGATACGGACCTAAGGTGCAGTACGAAATTCAGGTAGAGGAAGACTGCATGAACGTGATTCTGCCCAAAATGATCCTGCAGCCCCTGGTGGAAAATTCTATTTACCATGGGGTAAAGGTGAAGAATGGAGACGGGCATTTAAAAGTTCTTGGAAGGGTGGAAGATGATTGGGTGAGCCTGGAAGTCTGGGATGACGGAAAGGGCATGAAGGAAGAAACCGTTGGGGAATTATCCAGATTATTAAATGAGCCGGGAGAAGCCGGCAGGAACAGAAGCTTTGGATTGTTTTATATAAAGGAACGGCTGCGCATCCGGTATGGAGAGCAGTTCCAGGTATTGGTGGAAAGCAAAGAGGGGCAGGGGACGCGTATTGTTATACGAATTCCGAAAGAAGTTCAGAGTGAACTTGAAAAAGGGTAAAATGGAAAAAAGAACGAAATTACTTGTGATATTACTGATAATGATATTTGGTTTTTTAGGGTGCCGGATTTATAACGGGGCGATTACCCAGACGGTTTATAAAAGCGATGTGGAGTATGTGATCGGTGTTTCCCAGGCAAACATGCGGGAGGCATGGAGAGTTGCACTGATCAATGAGATCCAGGAGGAAGCGGGAAAGTATCCGAATATCAGGATCGTTACGGCGGATGCGACTTCCAGCGTAGAGAAGCAGGAAAAGGATGTTGACAGGCTTCTGGATTTTGGCATTGATCTTTTGATCATTTCTCCCTGTGATTCCAGCCGCCTGACAAAGAAGGTGGGAGATGTCTATCAGAAGGGAGTTCCTGTGATTGTTATGGACCGCAGCGTGGAAGGCTTTGATTATAACCTGTTTATCGGCCCGGATAACAATCTGATCGGAAAGCAGGGCGGAGAATGCGCGGTCCAGTTGCTGGGAAACGGAAAAGGGGAAATTCTGGAGCTTCGCGCAACTGCCGGTTCCCTTCAGAGCCAGGAGCGGAGCCAGGGCTTTGACTCTGTGATCAGGGATTATCCTAACATAGAAAAGACCGTCTGTGATCTGAAAAATGACATGAAGGATCCAGCCTATGATGCGGTTTTTGCCATGAAGGATGAACTGAAAAGTGTTTCCCTTATATTTGCCAATAATGATTCAGTGGCCTTTGGAGCCTATGAGGCGCTAAAAGACAGAAATCTGGATGAGAAGATAAAGGTCATTGGGTGCGACGGCTTTACCGGAGAAAACGAAGGGGTAGATTTGGTACGGAAGGGAAAACTTGCGGCAACGATTTCCTGCCCCACGGGAGGAAAAGAAGCAGTACAATATGCCATTAATATTCTGCGGAAGGAAAGCGGTGTTCCCAAGCAGGTGATTTTAAGAAGCCATACGATCTATCCACGAAATGCCGGTGAGTATCTGGCCGCGCTTGACCGGGAGAGCATAGACGATGGCAGGAGAATTACCGTAGGATATTCCCAGGTTGGACAGGAGAGCCAGTGGAGGCTTGCCAATACCCGCTCCATTCAGGAGGCAGCCAGAGAGTTTAACATAGAGCTTCTCTTTGACAGCGGAGATCAGTCTCAAAAAAAGCAAATTGATGCGATCCGGCGGTTTATTAAGGAAAAGGCAGATGTGATCGTAGTTTCTCCAGTAGTAGAGACCGGATGGGATGAGGTGCTGAAAGAGGCCAAGGAAGCCAATATCCCTGTAGTAATGTCTGACCGGAGAATTGAAGCAGGAGATGATTTGACAACTACTTATATTGGTGCTGATTTTTTAGAGGAAGGGCGAAGAGCCATGCGCTGGCTGAAAGAACATGTAAAGCCGGAGCAGGGCATGGTTCGTATTTTAGAGATTCAGGGAAGTGAAGGTGCGACCCCTACGGAAGAGAGAAAGAAAGGGTTTTCCGAAATATTGGAAGAGAACCCTCAGTACGAAATTGTATATACGGATTATGGTGATTTCACTTATGATGGAGGAAAACGGGTTGTTGAGGAATACATCAACAGCCACATCTGGGATGCGGATATTATATATTCCCACAACGATGATATGGCCCTTGGAGCCATCGAAGCTTTGGAAGCCCATGGATTGAATCCGGGGAAGGATATAACGATTGTTTCCGTGGATGCAACGAAAGAAGCGTTTCGGGCAATGGTAGACGGCAAGCTGAACTGTGCGGTGGAATGCAGTCCACTTTTAGGTCCTCCGCTTATGAAGGCAATCCGGGATATGATCGCAGGAAAGGAAATGCCCCTTCGGATCATAACAGAAGAAAAGGTGTACGATCAGTCTGATGCGGAAACAGTTATAAAAAACAGGGAATATTAAGGACTACCATTTTCGTTGGAATATTCTTTGCCGAAAAAAAATAAAAAAGTACTTGATTATTCGCAAAAAGTATAGTATTATAATTGTACGAATTGAATTAGCAATTCGTACAATTGAAAAGCAGAAGTGGCGGAATTGGCAGACGCGCACGGTTCAGGTCCGTGTGGTAGCAATACCTTGAGGGTTCAAGTCCCTTCTTCTGCATAGCTATACTTAATGTCCTGTGGAGAACACCACAGGACATTTTTTGCGTGTGCCCGGCGGGCACACGTTCCAACGAGTGTAAGTCTTGAATCCGCCCGGTAGTGGGAAGGATATAGCCAAAGGCAAGGGTGTCCATCGTGAGGTGGAATCTGAAGGAAGCTGGATACTGGGAACATACTAACCAGTGGGCAAATCTCTGGTCTGACGAACAGAAATCACATAAGAGGCTATGCATGAGGGTAAGACTGCGCAACAAGTTGAAGCCCGATAACTACACAGAATCATGTATTATAGATTAAACTCATTCGTTCAGCAAGCGTAATACTACAAGCATAAGCAAGGAGCAAAAATAGAGTTTTACGATTAACACATTCCCTATTAAGTAAAACCTACAAAGTATTATAAATAAAGACCTTCAAGCATTTCTCTTTCATACTGTGTCAATGCAAAACGAACAAATGAGATTCGGTTTATTTGACCGATATTTTAGAGAGAATGCCCTATCAAAATAAGGACCGTAATACTATCCATATACTATTTATTTTAGGGGTATTACAGGATGAATCCAGATAACCCACGATTGATTTTATAATTAAGGATATAGGAAATATAGGTAATCAAATTAAAATTCATCTGGGGTCATTCTGGTTACTCTAGGGATTATATAAAAAAGACCAATAGAAATAAAAAGGAAAATTAAGGAAGAATATTTCAAAAAAGTATGTACAAACAAAATTATATGTGGTATAATGATATTAAGTTAATTTAGATTGACCGTTGTCACATAATGATGTAAAATAAATTTAATTAAAAATTGCTTAGAAGAGCGAGTAACCAGATGGATTGATTCTGGTAACTGGCTCTTTTTGTCGTCTAAAAACATAATCAGAATGGAGGTGGAACAATGGGTGTAAAGAAACTTCAAGGTGCGGACGGGATGAATTTTGAGATGCAAATGACAGTTGCAGGACTAGAGGGTGCAAAATTTAACGAAGAATTAAAGAATAAAGCAGGACACGATATTGTAAAGGTTAATTGTTGGGGTGGTAGATTATCAGCCTTTGTGAATCTTCCTAATGCTGTAAGGCCCAATAACGTGCAACCCTTTCAGCTTTCTGACTGTATCAGTTTAGAGTTGGTGCGAAACCAAGTTGTAGAGTTTATGCGTTCATGTTTGCAAAAGCATTTGAAAGATAAGTATTCAGAGGAATTTCTATCACAATTGACTGCGACGAAACTTGAATGCAATCTAACCATAAAGTGCATTGGTGACTGCAAACCAAAAGATGTAATCAAGTTATTTGAAAAAGCATTTCCAAAGGTTACTGTGTATAAAGAAACCGATGATAACGGGAAACCGCACAGAAAACCAGAAAGAGGAATCACTACAACCAAAGCCCATGAATGGGTGCTAAAGGTGTATGACAAATCTTACCAGTTGAGAAAAGATGGAGATTTGAGCGTTGAATCCGATTTGATTCGTGTTGAATTGGTTTTCTTAGAGAGAATGCTTGACCGAATGTATTCCAATAAAAAGTCATTGGAAGATATTTTGACGAGGAAAGCGATAAAAATATTGATTGACCAGTACCAAGTGACCTTTGATGAAATATGCGAAAACGAGCTAAAGAACGTGCTGAATGCTTGTACCCGAGAAGTATTTGAAAGCCTTACTTACTCTACTTCTGGTAAAGAGGTAAGCGATACAGTAGCAAGGTGCAAAGAGTTTATTCTTGATATAGAGGTGCTACGCAAAGCCCTACAACAATGGTATAAGTTTCGTGGTATGACAGATAACTCAAAGCGAATGGTATTTTACTATCGCAATGGTAACTTCGGTATTCCATCAGATGTGCTTAAAACGGTAAAACTTATGCACAATTCAACAGGTTAAAACAGGGTTGAAAAGTATCAATAATTGTTACCCTGGAGCCCCAAACTTTGAAAACTGAAAATCTCAAAATCATGGTACGAAACAACACTTTATAGGTGTGAAAACCATTCTACAAACGATTTGAGCATTTTTCAAAAATCAGATTTTGTCCATAATTACATGAGACAGCACAGCATAATGTTATCAGTGGAATAACAGTAAAGGAGGTAGAGCAATGCCGATAGCTACAATCATCCGACGTGATATTAAATTAAAAAGCAAGCCTACTAGCGGTTTGCAAGCATACAACCTCTTGATAGAAGCGATAAGCGAAGAACTAGACGAACTGCAAACTATACTTTCCGAGCTATCTGATTCAGAAGCTAAAAAATGCTTCATCAGGGATTGGAATCCAAACGTTCGGAGTGTTTCAGTTCATGATTAAGCAAAGGAGCGTGATAAGATGAGCTACAAAAAGGGGGTGAGTGGTAATCCAGCAGGTAGGCCAAAGCTAACAGCAGAGCAAAAGGAACAAAGGGAAGAATTTAAAGAACTGCTACAGGAATCCACAGTCGAAGCTCTACAAAGTATTATCTTAATTGCCAATGACAGGTACAACAAGGACAGATTTAACGCTTGTAAGTTTATCATAGAAAAAGCATATGGAGCAAATACAGCTTTTCTGTTGGACGGTACAGAAGATACTTCCCCTATTGTGATTGAGGTTGTGCCACACAGAGCAGAAAATGACGATGATTGGGAAGATGAATGGAAAGCATCACCTGATGATGAAGATTTAGAAGATTATGAATGGGAGGAATAAAACAATGCCGAAAACAAAAACAGTAGCAAATAATGGCTTTAGCATTATTGAGAACTACAACAATCTCTTTACTCAGATTAATTCTGCCAAGACTGTTGATGATGTGCGTACACTTCTTGCAGATGTAAGAGCTTTTATTGCGATTTATAGGAAAGTTGACAATACTATGGCTAACAGAATCTATGAGAAGCTTCAAAGCAAATTGCAAGGTTTAATTGAGGAAAATACTTTTGTGTATGAACGTATGCTCAACAAAGTAAATGAAATTCGTGATTGGGCTTATGACTATGCAGGAGAAAAGGACGATTCGCAAGCGGTACAAAGCAAGGTGCTTCAACTCATTGCAAAGCTACCAAAAAGCAAGACCACAGCCAATGAAAATGGAATCACAACAATTATTTCAAATACCATTAACTCTGGTGTTATCGGTAGTAAAGCAGTATTGGAGCTATTAAAATATCCTGCTTATGCTGACATGGTATCTGCAAGATTCAGGGAAAAAGCATTTGATGGTAGCAAGACCCCAGCACAGCAAGCATTTGAGCGGATGAAAGAAACCAGCTTGAGAGAATCAGAACAAGCACTTTCTTCTGTGTATTTGCAAGGATTCCACTTTAGGAACGTCGAGAAACAATCAAATGCATTAAAGAAGCCTACTAACTGGAATGCAACCGAGGATAACGCATAACAGATATATGCCAGAGGAACCCAGAGCCACCCAGATTTAATTTGAAGTCATAAGGTTATGATTCCTATAAGTATAGGACAAAGACCTTCCAGAGTCAATCTATGACTCCAGAGGGTAAACATAAAATTGAGAATAAATATAAATAGGTCGCTATGATTAGCCCAGTTTCCGAGTACGGAGCAAATACAAACATGGGTAATCAGTACAACAGTTCAGTCGAATATGTATTGGTCCCTCAAAGGAAAGGGAGCAATCATAATGAAAAACGCAAATAATGTAACTAATATTGAAAATAACGAAGCCATCAACAATGTTACAGAGCTAAAAATACCTCGTATGGTACCTATTCAGACAGTAGCTGATGAATGTGGCTTCTCATATAAAACGTTATGGAAGATGTGCAAAGAAAATCAGATTGTGTATATAAAGGCCGGTAATAAGTATCTCATCAACTTTGAAAAGTTTATTGAGTTCCTCAATACCGGAGTGCAGGAATAGGAGGAAAATCATGTGTGTTTTAGAGATAGAGCGAAGCAACGGTCAACCAATAGAATGGGAGCAAGTTAAAGGATTCAGCAAATATCTTGTTTCTGATACAGGATTGGTTTTCAGTTTGGAGCGAGATAAGATTCTTTCGCAATATGACAATGGTTGTGGTTACTTACAAATCGTCATTAGAAATGATGATGGTGCCACAAAAAGTATGCGAGTTCACAGGTTAGTCTATATGGCGCACAAAGGGGAAATCCCTAAAGGGCTTGAAATAAATCACAAAGACAAATGTAAGACAAACAACTGCATTGAAAACTTGGAAGTGGTTACTCGTGCTCAAAACAACAACTATGGCTCTCATAATGCAAGAATATCAGAATCCATGAAAAAGTATAGAGCTAAACAGCGTAAAGCGATGGCCTGTTGATATAGTATCAGAATTTATACTTTCTGAACCTATACAAAAGTTACTTCATATAGGTATCAAAAAGCCAAAGAACAAACTTATGATAATTCTCAATAAGAGTGTGTACTTTTTGATACCAGCCTGATAAGATAGATACATCAACAAACACACGTTCGATAATTCTTAGGAAAGAGGTGTATCTATGAAATATGTAGCGTATCACAGGACAAGCACCAAAGACCAACATCTGGATAGAGGAATAGCAGAAATCAATAAATTCTGTGCTGATAGCAATATTCATCTGTATAAAAGCAAGGTTTACACAGACCAACAGACAGGAAAGAACTTTGACAGACCACGCTATACCATGTTAAAGGACGAAATACTTGAAAGCGGAGATGTTCTAATCATCACAGAGCTTGACCGATTAGGACGGAACAAAGAAGCTACACTTAAGGAACTGCGTTTATTCCATGACAACCATATTCGTGTTATGGTGTTAGAATTGCCTACAACATTGCTTGACCTATCAACCATGGAAAATACAATGGCTCGTATGATGTTGGAAACTATTAACAATATGATGATTGAGCTATACGCAAGCATGGCACAAGCAGAAATTGAGAAAAAGGAAAAACGACAACGTGAAGGAATCGAAGCTAAAAAGGCCCGTGGTGAATGGGAAGACTATGGTAGACCAAGAGTTATGAGCCTTGAGGAATTTGCTACTCACTATCGCTTAGTACAGCAGGGGGAGAAAAGACCATTTGAGCTTATGCAAGAATTGGGAATGTCTAAGCCCACCTTTTATCGTTACAAAAATCAAATTGAGAAAGGGTGTTAAATATGGCATCAGTAAAGAGAGTTGAGCATAAAAGCGGTAGAGTGGTATATCGCATTGTGATTTGTCAAGGATATGACAAACAAGGCAATAAACTGGTGAAGAATCTTACATATTCAGTAAATCAGTCTGCCACACCAAAACAACAAGAAAAAGAAGCGTTCAAATATGCCCTTGATATGGAAGATAAAATCAAGTACGGTTATGACTATGACGCTGAAAAAATGTCATTTGAAGATTTTGCATACAAGTGGCTTGAAAATGCTAAAGATAACATTGCCTACGGAACTTATATTGGATATGAGCAGTTGCTCAAAAGTAGAATCATTCCGTATTTCAAAGGGTACAAGTTAGCCCGCATAAAAACACCTGTTATTGAAGCCTTTTATAAAACGTTAGTTGCTGAGTATTCCACAGGAACAATTAGTCGTTACGCCAACGTATTAAGTTGTATTTTTAAGACTGCCATGCGGTGGAATATGATTGAGAATAACCCATGCCGAGAAGCACGAAAACCAAAGAAAAAGCAAGAGGAAGAAGGACTGAAATACTTCACCCCAAAGCAAGCGCTGATGTTTCTGAAATCGCTGAATATGTCGTATGATGTGACCTACAAAGGCCATAAGCGGATTGATGATACAGGTAAGCCCTATTATGTCAACGAATATACAGGAGCACATACAGTCCCAACGCAATATAAGGTATTCTATTCCCTATCTCTTTTGTGTGGTTTTAGAAAAGGTGAAACACTTGCTTTACGTTGGGAAGATATTGATTTTGAAAAGAAAGAAATCTCAATATCAAAATCCATAGGACGAACAGAAAACGGATTTGATTGCAAAGACCCCAAAACTTCTACCTCTGTAAGAACGGTACCCTTTCCCGATGATGTGTTGCCGTTGTTTAGGGAATACAAGAAAGAATATACACTATTGCGTTTCCGTCTTGGTACTGCATGGAAAGGGGATAACAGCCTATTCATACAAGCCGATGGAAAGCGTATGGGGAACAGCACAACATACCAGTATTTCATTGCCCATCTAAATCGCTACAACAAATTGGTAGAGGAGCATTCAGAGAAAGCAAAGGTTGAGGGATTGGAGGAACTACCAATAATACCGCTTCATGGTTTAAGACATTCATGTGCTACCCTACTAAACTATCTGGAAATGAATATCATCGACATTTCAAAGATTTTAGGTCATGCGAACTGTTCCACCACCATGAATATCTACGCACATAGCTTTGAGGAACAAAAGCGAGTAGCAAGCAATAAACTCAATGAATTTTTGCGTGAGAACGCTTAAAATGGGTAAAGAGCCAGAGGATAAAATCCAAAGGCTCTCTTTTAATTGATACACATACTCTACTCCTCGTCTTTAATTATCATATTATCAAGAGCATATCGCAAAGCCATGCTAATCAATTCATTTCGGGAGCGATTTGTTTTCGCAGATAATTCGTTATATTCTTCCTGTAAAGTTCTATCTATGCGGATTGTCATAGTGACAGTCTTATCTTCCTTGGGTGTGATTATAAATTTATCATCCATAATGCCTCAAAAACCTCCATACATTTTGAGTACATTATAAATTGAGTTGCCAACCCAAGACTATAACACATAATGAAGTGGAAATACAATGTACTTTTGTGTTACAGCATGATATAATAGCTCTAACGACAATTTGGAGGTATTTACGTTATGCAAAAAGAGAAAAAGAAGTTTTACCAAGCAAAATGGTTTTTGTGGATATGGTTAATATTTTTTCCGCCCATTGGTTTAATAATACTTTGGACATGCCACAAGGAAATGAAAATGAAAAGCAGGGTTATCCTGTCGGTGGTGTTCGCCTTATGGTTTGGTATTCTGATGATTGGTGCAAACGGTGGTTCCACAGAACAGAACACCAACCAATCTCACATCTATGATAACGCACAAATAAAAGATGTAATGAACGGAAGTCGCACAGAAAGGATTGGAGAATATTCAATCATTAAAATCAGTTCTGAAGATATTACAGAAGAAAACTTGACAGACTGGTATTTTAATTACGTTATTAAGAATGATTTTAACTGGTGTATGGTTCTTTACACAAACAAAGAGGACAATACTGGTATTTACTCAATTTCTGGTGTGGTACAGAAAGATGTGCCTTTTATAGAAGATGAATACGGAGATTATTCATTGGGTGATTCTTCTAAGGGTATAGTATATGGCCCCACTGATAAAGGGAAACTTGAAAAATTAAAATTTGAGGAATGAGGAATATGGTATGAAAACAAAACAGCAAAAACTGGAAGAGCTAATATACAAAACTACTGGCATGACTCGCCAAGACGGAGAAACATTTGAACAGTTTGAAGCAAGGGTTAAAATGAAAGACAAAGAGATTGGAGAAAAGGCACAACAAAAGATGAAAGCTGCACAACAGATGTACCAGTATTGCCTTGATAACAACTTTGGACAAGGAATGAATCAAAAATGGGGTGTTAAGCACTTCATGTTGATTGAGCAATCTTTACAAAGCAATGAAGAGGTTCTTATCTGTTTTATTGGCTTACATAATTACATATCAACAACTAAGCACGACAATAATTTTGCGTACGCTGTTACGAACAAACGAATCATTATGGCACAGCAAAAGGTAATAGGTCAAGTCATTCAATCTGTATCGCTGAATAATTTGAATGATGTAACTATGAATACAGGTATGGCGTTGGGTGTAATTACGATTGATACCATCAAAGAAAAGTTTAATGTATGCGTTGATAAATATTCTGCCAAAGCAATTAGTGAGAAGATTCATGATATTTTACTTTTTGAGAAAGATACTAATAATACACCAAGTCAACCGCAAACCCTTAGTTCAGCCGATGAAATACTAAAATATAAAAACTTACTTGATATGGGTGTCATTACACAAAATGAGTTTGAACAAAAGAAAAAACAACTTATAGAATTATAGAAAAAGAGCCTCGACCACAAAAACGGTCAAGGCTTTTCTATTTAGTGCTACGTTATACTAATGAGATACTAAACTTACGATGAGGGACACCGAGATAGGCGGTAATAGGGTAAGCAAAAGTTCTCAAAAAGTAATCACAGTAATACTTATACCGAACTATGCAGAGATAGGGAAAGTGCTATATAAT
>NZ_BRYH01000059.1:0-32166 GCF_054772055.1 Lacrimispora brassicae
TGTCCAATGCCGCCTAAATGTCCGGGAAAGGTAAAGGAAGCCGTAACAATGAGGTGTCCGGAAATGCCGGCCTGCCCATGCCCAATGCCGCCTAAATGTCCGGGAAAGGTAAAGGAAGCCGTGACAATGAGGTGTCCGGAAATGCCGGCCTGCCCCTGCCCAATGCCGCCGAAATGTCCGGGAAAGGTGAAGGAAGCAGTGACAATGAGGTGTCCGGAAATGCCGGTATGCCCAATGCCAGTAAAATGTCCCGAAAAAGTAAAGGAAGCTATGCCCATGAGATGTCCGGAAATGCCCAAATGCACAGCCCCGGTTACCTGTCCCGGCTGGCCGACTCCCAATCCGTCAGCTCCTGCCGAAAATATCGACCAGTTTCCGGTGGGAATGGCTTATGTACCATGGCAGCGCTGGCAGCAGGTATATTCAGTAGATGTGGCCATAAGCGTTGGAACGATCTTCCCGGATCTGAATAAACCATTTATTATGGGGGGGTGCCAGTGATGATGGGGTCTAATGTTAATTGCGATATGCTGTTAAGGCAGGTGTATGAAGCCAGTTTTGCAATGGATGATGTGGTCTTGTATCTTGACACCCATCCGGATGATCAGGAAGCATTAAACTATTTCTATTATGTAATGAGTATGCGGCAACAGGCAATGCAGGCATATGAGGAGCAGTGCGGTCCTTTGATGGCTGATGGAGTAATGGATGAAAACTACTGGACCTGGATAGAAGATCCATGGCCCTGGGAAGGAGTGTGCGGCTAATGTGGAGGTATGAAAAGAGATTACAATATCCGGTAAATATAACCACTCCTAATCCCAAGATCGCTATGTTCATTATGAGCCAGTATGGTGGGCCATATTGCAGTACCATATGATTAAGGCCAAAAGGCAGTATGGCCTTTTCTCCGTTTAAAGGGAGATATAATAGAAGAATTTCAGCTTTCCTTCCTGTTTATCATAAACAATTTTCTTTACAACACTTCTTAAAGCATTTCCCTTCTTCTCATAACTCATGGCCGGATCAGAAATAATGTCACAGGCCTTCTGGATCCTGACTGCCAGCAGGTTTTTATCAGGGGTCTTATCACGGTCGGGGCTGCTTTTCAAATCCCTTAGGCGGTTCTTAAATTCTTCCTCCTCCGCTTCAAGACGCTTTTTTCCGGCTTTGTATTCTTCCAGGGTATCAATTCCATTTTCATAAGCTTCCTTTATCCGCTGCTTTTTATGGCTGATTCTTAATATGGCGGCCTGTATGTTCTCCGCTTCTCCTGTTGTTTGGGAAACAGGCTTTTGTACATAGACGTATTTTATATCTTCGGAGGAAAGAGCATTGCGAAGGGACTCTAAAATAAGGTCCTCCATCTTTCTGGCGGTAATGCTGCAGGATTCCTCATGAAGTCCCTTGGCATAGCGCCAGCACTGGAAATAACTGGGATGGCGGCCTGTATCCAGGGCTTTATTAAATACAAGGCTTGCCCCGCAGTACCCGCATTTTAAAAGGCCGGAAGCCCAATGCTTACATCCTGACACTTCCCGGCGGTTTCCGGGCCTGTATTCTCTTTGAAGGCGGGCCTGATTTTCTTTAAAAACCGATGTCACGGTCTGTCTGGTTTCATGCTGCCCGTGAAAGGAAATGTCTTTCCAGGTGACGATCCCGTCATAGAACCTGTTTTTTAATATGCGCTCAATCGCCCGGCGGTCGAACCGGTTCCCTCTTTTTGTCAGAAATCCCTGTTCATTGGTGCTTCTTGCAATGGCAGATAAATCCATGCCGTCATGATAGGACCGGTGGATATATTCTACGATCTTATATTCTTCATCCTCAATAAGAAAAGGTTTTCCTTCTCCTACTGCGCGGTATCCCAGACAGGGGGAGGCCTGGTAACCCTCTCTTAAAGCCTTTTCCGTCATACCCCTGGTAACTTCCCCTGATAAGTTAATGGAATAGTATTCATCAAACCATTCGATGATGCTTTCAATGAGACGGCCGAACATGCCTTCCATAATGGGTTCGGATACGCTTTTAATGGTCACGCCGCATTTTTTCCGGAGAACCCCTTTATAAAACATGCTCTCTTCCTGGTTTCTTGCAAAACGGGAAAATTTCCAGAGGTAGAGATACTGAAAGGGAGAGGGCTGGGTCTTGGCAATGGATATCATTTTTTGAAACTGCTTCCGGTTGTCTGCGCGGCGTCCGCTGACCCCTTTTTCTTCAATAAAAATAAACTCTTCCGGGATCAGGATCCCATCCGCTTTTGCCGCTTTTTTAATTTCTCTTAGCTGGGCATCAGGAGAAAGCTCTGTCTGGTCATTTGTGCTTACGCGGACGTAGGCAGCTCCGATTTCCGTTGTTCCGGTTTTTTTCAAAATCCATCCCCTCTTTCCTGTACTCCTGGGAAATATCAGGAAACAAGTACAATCAATGTCACATACATTTTACCAGGAAGGGGACGGAAATATGAACAAAAAACCGATTATTGAAAATTACATAGAAATTAACGGAAAAGATGTTCTTATGGATTCTCTGCCGGAGGAAGAGCGCAGGGAAATTGCGCTGATGCTTCAGGATAAAATGATGGAATCTGTGGGATTTCGAAGAATGACCGACTCTGGCTGATGCCGGAGAGGAAGAATTGGCCTGACATGGAGGGGGCCGGCAAGATGGGGATCCTGCCGGCCAAGTATGAAAAAAAGTTTTATTTAAAAGGTTATTGCCCTTTGCAATTATTAATATACCGGAAAAATGTGATAAAACTTTGATGGAACTGTGAATACTTTGTGAAGGTGGAGGCAGATCAGGGTCAGGCATTGGGAGTACAGTCCTGGAAAGGAAAGAAAAAATCCGGGAGCCCGCTTGCATAAGGAGCGATATCGTACTGCTGATAATAGATGACGATTCCCAGGGGATTGACAAAAAATCCGTTGATATTAAAATTACCCCGCAGGAGAGACGGAAAGTCATCAAAATAATCGGCTGAGGACGTTTTTATCTGTTCTTCTATCTGCTGCTGGATTCCTGTAAGAATATAATCCGTAAATTTTGGATTGTTTGGGAAAAAATCAATGAGGCCTAGCTGATTTCCGGTACAAAAATCCCATGTCTGGGAATCCCGGACTGTATTTCCATGGGCTCCTCCCAGATAGGTGTATTGGTCGGTGTAAAGGCTGGTGACGCAGTCTTCATTGTATGTAACTTGAAAGATGGATAAAAATTCATAGTAATGAAAGGGGAACTGATTCTTTCGTGCGTATTCTACCTGCTCTGCGGCCTGGGAGTACAGCTCGGTGCGGCAGTAAGCCTCTGTCTGCCTGGCTTGAAGTTCATAGAATTTATTGATGCTCTGAGCGGCGTCGGGATTGCATGTGGTGGTAAAAACAGGATAATGGATTGTATAGATGAAAACAGTGACCCCATTGTAGCGCATAATATCGGTTAGGGTTTTTTGAGAGATTGTCTGCATAAGAGCCTCTTAAAAGAAAGATTTTTATAATATATGGGAAAGTGGGGCTAATTATGAGCGAAGAAAGGAGAGAAGAGCTGCTCATCTGTTTTTGACTTCAGGCGGGCCAGATGGAGAAATGGGAGCCGCCATGCGCTATCTCTCCCAGCGTTATGCCATGCCCTATAAGGAATGTAAGGGGCTTTTGACGGATATTGGAACGGAAGAACTGGCTCACTTAGAAATCGTAGCCACCATCGTTCACCAACTGACCAGAAACTTAACACCGGAGCAGGTGGTAGAATCAGGCTTTGGCCCCTACTACATTGACCATACCACAGGCATCTGGCCTCAGTCAGCAGGGGGAATCCCGTTTAATGCCTGTGAATTCCAGTCAAAAGGAGATCCTATCACGGATCTTGTGGAGGATATGGCAGCAGAACAGAAGGCCAGAAGTACTTACGACAACATTCTTCGTGTAATAACTGATCCTGAAATCTGCGATCCCATCCGTTACTTACGAGAGCGGGAAATCGTTCATTTCCAGAGGTTTGGGGAAGCTTTAAGAATCACCCAGGATAATCTGGACAGCAGAAATTTCTACGCATTCAATCCGAGTTTTGATATTAAAGATCAGTGCTGATAAAAACAGGCCGCAGCGTAATCTCTTAAGCTGCGGTCTGTTTTTCTATGACAATTTACGAGCTTTTTCCGCAAAAGTTTCCTTTATTTGATTGACGGAGACAGTTTATACTAGTAGAATAATAGACAAATATACAAGGGAATGGGGCATTATTTATGGATAACAGACATAGCATTTTGACAGACGCACTTCCGGATCAGGCTGTTTTCGCTTTGGATATTGGTACCCGGAGCATTATCGGCATGGTTGGAATGCCTGATGGGGATAGAATTCATATCGTTGCCATAGAGAGAGCCGAGCATACGAAACGGGCGATGATCGACGGCCAGATCGAGGATATCGACCAGGTGGCAAAGATCGCAGGTCAGGTCAAGGACAGGCTGGAGAAGAAGCTGGGATGCAGACTTAATAAGGTCTGTGTGGCTGCTGCGGGAAGAGCACTGCGAACCGAGAGCGTGACCTATGAGATGGAGCTTTCCAGGCCCCAGAAAATTGATGCGGAATCGGTCAGCCGCCTGGAAGCGGGTGCAATCAGCGAAGCAGAAAAGTTATTTATGAATAGAGAAGGAAAGGAATCAGACCGGCAGTTCTATCTGGTGGGCTATACGGTAAGCCGTTACTACCTGGATAACTATATAATTTCCAATCTGATCGACCATCACGGACGGATCTTAAAAGCCGACATCATTGCCACTTTCCTTCCGACAGAGGTGGTGGAAAGCCTTTACGCGGCCATGCATAAAATTGGCCTGGAGGTGTCAAGTCTTACCCTGGAGCCCATTGCAGCCATTAATGCCGCAATCCCCCAGAATATCCGCTTGTTAAACCTGGCTATGGTTGACATTGGAGCCGGAACCTCTGATATTGCAGTCTGCAGGGATGGAAGCGTTACAGGCTATACCATGGCAATTCTTGCAGGAGATGAAATCACCGAGACTATTATGAAGGAATATCTGGTGGATTTTGATACCGCAGAGAAAATCAAGGCAGAGATCGATGAAGCAGAGGAGCTGCATTTTTCGGACATTCTGGGGTTTGAACAAACCATCACCCGGGAATCCATCTTTGAGTGCATCAAAGAAGCCTCCTCCAGGCTTTGTGAGGAAATATCCGCAAAAATCCTGGAGGTAAACGGCGGGATGCCGTCGGCGGTATTCCTGGCAGGGGGAGGAAGCAGGCTCTCCGGATTAAAAGAGGGGATTGTAGAGCATTTGAAAATTGATCCCAAGCGGGTTGCCATTGCGGGCAATAATTTTAAAATCAATGCCTATTCCCATGAATATGATCTTGAAAATCCGGAATATGCCACCCCACTTGGAATCGTCATATCCGCAGGCTTTAGCATTGTCAATGACAGCTTCCGGGTCATTTTAAATGACAGGCCTGCAAAGCTATTCAGAAGCGGCAGCTTTACCGTAATGGATGTTCTGATGATGAACGGTTACAATTACCAGGACATGATCGGGCGTTCCGGCCAGAACCTGGTGGTGAGCGTCAATGGAAAAAGAACGGTCTTTTATGGAGAAAAAGCAGAGCCGTCTGTTTTAAAGCTCAATGGAGAAGAAGCGCAGCTTTCTGACCAGGTAAATACGGAGGACTGGATCGTGTTCATACCTGCCAGCCATGGAAAAAGCGCATCGGCCATGCTTTCCCATGTGGCGGAGATTGGGAAGGAGGGGAAAGTGCTGGTAAACGGAGAGGCAGTGAGTGAGGATGTGCCGCTAAAATCCGGTGACTCCATTGTAATAGAAGATCCAGCCATAGAAGATCCAGTGGCTGAAACAAAAGAAGAACCGGTACAGAATGCTGGTGCGAAGGAACCCGGGGAAACAAATCCCCCTTCCCTTAATCCGGCTCTATCAGGTACAGTTCCGGTTCTTAAGGCAGGCAATGGAAAGGGCGCAGACAGCCGTGGGAGTAAGGGGAAAATCACATTTTTTCTGAATGACAACCCTCTGACCCTTCCCTTAAAGCCGGACCACCAGCCTTATTATCTCATGGACATGCTGGAATATTCCGGACTGGATTTTAAAAACGTAACCGGACAGGTGGTGTTGGAGGTCAATGGGGAAAGCGGAAGCTTCCAGCAGGAATTGCACAGCAGGGACCGCATCATGATCTATCAGGTTAAATAGGACTTAAAGGAGAAGGACTAACATGTTAAAGGTTATAAAAAGGGATGGGGCAGAAGCCGTCTTTGATTTATCAAAGGTCAAGGAAGCCATGAAAAAGGCATTTACGGCAACCGGAAAATATTATACGGAAGCAATCGTGGAACTGCTGGCTTTAAGAGTGGCTTCTGATTTTAAAGACAAGGTAAAGGAAGACCAGGTCGCTGTGGAGGAAATTCAGGACAGCGTGGAGAAAATTCTGGAAGAGACGGGATATACGGATGTGGCAAAGTCGTACATCCTTTACCGGAAGCAGAGAGAGAAGATCAGGAGCCTGGGAGCCACTACTCTTGATTATAAGGATGTGGTGGATAATTACGTAAAGGTAGATGACTGGCATGTAAAGGAGAATTCCACGGTAACCTATTCCGTGGGAGGGCTGATCCTTAACAATTCAGGAGCTGTGACGGCAAATTACTGGCTTTCTGAAATTTATGACAAGGAGATCGCAGATGCTTATAACCGGGGCGATATCCATATTCATGACCTTTCCATGCTGACGGGATATAGCTGCGGCTGGTCTTTAAAAAGGCTTCTGCTGGACGGGCTTGGAGGAATTACAGGAAAGATCACGGCTTCTCCCGCAAAGCATCTGGCAACCCTGTGCAATCAGATGGTTAATTTTCTGGGAATCATGCAGAATGAATGGGCGGCTTCCCAGTCCTTTTCATCCTTTGATACATACCTGTCGCCTTTTGTCAGGGCTGACGGCCTTTCCTATGACAAGGTGAAGAAATGCATGGAGGCTTTTGTGTTCGGGGTAAACACGCCAAGCCGGTGGGGAACCCAGGCTCCGTTTTCCCACATCTCCTTGGATTTAACGGTCCCGGAGGATATGAAGGCTGAAAAGGCCATTGTGGGCGGCAGGCGAATGGACTTTACCTATGGGGACTGTCAGGCAGAGATGGATATGATAAACCGCGCATTTTTAGAGACCATGATGGCCGGAGATGCCGGGGGAATGGGATTTCAGTATCCCATCCCTGTTTACGGGCTATCTGAAGATTTCGACTGGTCTGACACAGAGAATAACCGCCTTTTGTTCACCCTGGCTTCCCATTATGGAACGCCTTATTTTTCCAACTATATCAGGGGCGGACAGGGGCCGGGGGATGTACGGATCTCCTATGAGGGCATCACTCCGGATCTTACAAAGCTGCGGAGAAAGGCAGGAGGATTCTTCGGATATGGGGAGAATACCGGGTCCATTGGTGTGGTCACCATAAATCTTTCCCGGATGGGCTATTTGGCTTCCGATGAAAGGGATTTCTACAAACGTCTGGATCAGGCAGCGGATATTGCGGCCAGATCCTTGAAGATCAAACGGGAGGTCATCGGCAGGCTGTTAAAGAATGGGCTTTATCCCTATACGGCCTGTTATCTGGAAAACCTGGAAAATCATTTTTCTTCCATCGGCGTTATTGGAATGAATGAGGCAGGGCTTAATGCCTCCTGGCTGAAGGAAGGAATGGAATCTCAAAGGACCAGGGATTTTGCGGCGGATGTGCTGAACCACTTAAAGAAAAAGCTGATGGGGTATCAGTTAGAGTACAAAAGCCTGTACTGTCTGGAGGCGACTCCGGCGGAATCGGCGGCCTACCGCCTGGCAATGATTGATAAGAAAGAGTTTCCGGACATCATAACTGGAGGAAAGGAAGGGGATATCCCTTATTATACCAACAGCACCAAGCTCTCTTCCGATTTTGGAGGAACGCTGGCAGAGGCCTTGGAAAACCAGAATGTGGTCCAGCCTCTCTATACGGCAGGCACTGTATTTTCCGTTTATATGGGACAGGAAGAAAAGGACTGGAGAAGGATCCGGGACTCTTTAAGAAGGATCATGGAGAATTACGACATTCCATATATGGCCTTTACACCGGCGTATTCCATCTGCCAGAGCTGCGGCTATCTTTCCGGAAGACAGGAGACCTGCCCCACATGCGGGAAACAGACCGATGTGTACAGCAGGATCGCCGGATATTACCGTCCCGTCCATGACTGGAATGAAGGAAAGATCCAGGAATTCAAAAACCGGAAAATGATGATTTTGGAAGAATGAAATCAGAAGACGGACATACAGCATAAACAGGATTGCATCACAAAGATCCCGGTTTTCCTTGCGGAAGCCGGGATCTTTGATTTGCGCCAGCAATGCTCCGGACGAATATGCCTGCATATTCATTGAGAACATGCCGCAGCAACGAAGAAAAACTTGCAAAACATGTTTTTCTTCGTTGGCAGAATCGGGAAATAGGCCGGTGCCTGGACAAGGGATTATCACTTGGAAAATTTTAGATAAATAAAAAGAGCACTGTTTGTTAAATATGTACATTGAAAAAAGAAATTGGATATGTTAGCATATATACAAGGTGTTAGATTTGTATACAGATTTTATAGTTTGGATACATTTCAAAACACAAGAATATTGAGATAACTGACCCCCAAAAAAAATAATAAGCAAAGGAGAGATTGAATTATGAATAAGGATTACTTAGCAAATCAGTTTTCCCTTAACGGAAAAGTTGCATTAGTCACAGGCGCTTCCTATGGCATTGGATTTGCCATTGCCAAGGCTCTTGCAGCAGCAGGCGCAACCATTGTTTTTAATGATATCAAGCAGGAATTGGTGGATAAAGGAATTGCTGCTTATAAGGAAGAAGGAATTGAAGCCCATGGTTACGTATGTGACGTTACCAGTGAAGAAGGCGTAAACTCCATGGTAGCTCAGATTGAGAAGGAGGTCGGCGTGATCGACATCCTGGTAAACAATGCGGGAATTATCAAGCGCATTCCTATGTGCGATATGACTGCCGAGGAGTTCAGACAGGTAATTGACGTTGATTTGAACGCTCCGTTTATCGTAGCAAAGGCAGTGATCCCGTCCATGATCAAAAAAGGTCACGGAAAGATCATCAACATCTGCTCCATGATGTCCGAGCTTGGCCGTGAGACCGTATCCGCATATGCGGCTGCAAAGGGCGGACTTAAGATGCTGACCAAGAACATTGCATCTGAGTACGGCGAATTCAACATTCAGTGCAACGGCATTGGACCTGGCTATATCGCTACTCCTCAGACAGCACCTCTCCGTGAGACTCAGGCAGACGGTTCCAGACATCCCTTTGACCAGTTCATCATTTCCAAGACTCCGGCAGGACGCTGGGGAGAAGCAGAGGATCTGGCAGGCCCGGCCGTGTTCCTTTCCTCTGACGCTTCCGACTTTGTCAACGGACATATTCTGTACGTGGACGGCGGTATTTTAGCTTACATCGGTAAACAGCCGCAGTAACAGTAAGATTTCAATATTCATTGCCAGTCCTGTTAATGGGCAGGCAATGATGTTAAAAAATATGACCATGATGTCTGCTTTTAAGGTAGAGGTCATGGCATATTTTTTAACAGGTCTAATATAGAGGACGGAGAGGGTTCAATGGAAGGAAAAACCAAAACCTATAAAAACCGCGGCGAACTGGTGTTTGAAACCTTAAAGCAGGAGATTCTGGACCTGGAATTAAAGCCCGGTCAGATCATCAGTGAAAATGAAATCTGTGAACGGTTCAGCGTATCCCGGACGCCTGTGAGGGAAGCTGTGAGAAGGCTTCAGGAACAGGGCTTTGTCAATTCAGTGCCATATTCCGGCACACAGGTAACGCTTTTGAATCTGGATAATATCAAACAGATGATATATATGCGTGTTGCTGTGGAAACCATGGTTATGCGGGATTTTATGAATATGGCCACGCCTCTCTGGATGGAGGAAGTCCGGTATCTGATCCGCAAGCAGCAGGCCCTGATTCAGGAAAAAGGGTTTGAACCGGAGCAGTTTTACCGTATGGATGCCCAGATGCACGCCATTTGGTATCAGGCTACGGGAAAGCAGAAGCTTTGGGATATGATACAGGCTCAGCAGTTACATTATACAAGGTTCCGTATGCTTGATTTTGTGACTGAAACGGATTTTACCAGAATCATCAGGGAGCATACAGAGCTTTTCCAACTGCTGGAGAAAAAGGACATCCAGGGTCTGGAGCGGTCTCTCAGAGAACATCTGTATTACAGCATGAAGAGAATGAAATATCAGATAGAAGTAGAATATAAAGACTATTTTGAACAGGAAGAGCAGGAGGACTGATCATGGCGAATGTATCAATAGCTGTAAGAAACCAGAATGGCGGAGTGAAGGCTTCCGCATTGAGTGAGAATCAGGCGAACCTGGTGTTTGAAGGCGAATACGAAGACGGAGATGCCATTGTTTTTACAACGGATAAACCAGGCACCCATTATGTGGTGCGGGTTGACGACTGCATGGATGAGTCCTTTGTCTACCTGACAAAGGAAGAAATCGTATATACCATACCCTTTGGGGAGAAAAAGATTTCCTATAATCCCCAGGCCTTTACCGGGGAGCATCATTATCTGACCATTCGGGAAGCCTTTGACCAGGAAGCAGGGATTTACAGGAACTTAGCAAAGAATGTCATGGACCAGCACGGAGATATGGGCTGCTTCCCTCATGCCTTTGCCAATGTGGAAACCAGGGGAGAAGCGGTGTTTGCGGCACGCAATGCCATTGACGGCGTTCTCGCCAACGAATCTCATGGTGCATGGCCTTATGAATCCTGGGGAATCAACCGCCAGGATGATGCGGAAATGACCCTGGACTTTGGCCGGCCAGTGGATTTTGATAAGATTGTTCTGTATACCCGGGCAGATTTCCCCCATGATAACTGGTGGGTGAAGGCCAGATTTACGTTTTCCGACGGAACGGAAGAGATGGTGGAAATGGAAAAGAGCGTGAAGCCTCACCTGTTTTCTGTGGAAAGAAAGAATATCACATGGGTGAAATTAAGCGATCTGATAAAAGCGGATGATCCTTCCCCATTTCCGGCCCTTACCCAGATTGAGGTTTATGGAAAAGATTCCCAATAAGAATAGAAAGAAAGGTGTCAGAATGAATCCGGATCACGGACATTCCGGCACTTTTTTCATGGAAAATAACATCTTATAAATCCATAAACTTTCTGATCCGGCATTTTAGAGAAAAAGTAGAATTACCTCTTTTCCTTTTTCCCATATTCAGGTAAAATATAGGAAGTGGTCATAAATCACTACATAAGGAGGAAAACAGATGGAACTTTTGTTTCTGGAGCCTGTGTTTATAGAGGCCATCTGGGGCGGTACCAGACTTCGGGATGTATTCGGCTATGAGATACCAAGCGATACCACCGGAGAGTGCTGGGGAATCAGCGCCCATAAGAACGGGGAATGTGAAATTGCAGGAGGAATCTATGACGGCAGGAGGCTTAGCAGCCTGTGGAAGGAAAAGCCGGAACTGTTCGGGAATTATCCCGGAGACCAGTTCCCTCTTCTGGTTAAAATCATAGATGCAAAGCAGGATTTAAGCATCCAGGTCCATCCCGATGACAGCTATGCAAAAATCCATGAGAACGGGTCTCTTGGCAAAACAGAGTGCTGGTATATTCTGGACTGTGAGCCTGGAACTGAAATTGCAATCGGCCATCATGCCGGAGATCAGGAAGAGATGGAGTCCATGATAAGAGATCACCGGTGGAAGGAATTTATCCGGACTGTTCCAATTAAAAAAGGGGATTTTTTCCAGATCAATCCTGGCTGTGTCCATGCCATTAAGGGAGGGACCCTGGTGCTGGAGACGCAGCAGAGCAGCGATATTACGTACCGGGTATATGATTATGACCGTTTGTCCGATGGAAAACCAAGGCAGCTTCATGTAGAAGAGAGCATTGCCAACATAAAAGCGCCTTTTGAGGAAAAGCAGATTGCTCCGGAAACAGAGAAAATACCAGGCGCAGTGCACACCCATTTGGTGACCTGCCAGTTTTACTCCGTAGATAAATATGACATTGACGGCGTGTTTTCAAAGGAGTTTGGGAAATATTTTACTAATGTAAGTGTTATAAACGGAAAAGGCTCGGTGAACGGGATTCCTTTGGAGTCCGGGCAGCATTTTATCGTACCGGCAAAAAGCGGAGAGTGCAGATTTGAAGGAAAGATGTCTGTCATCTGTTCCAACCCAGAATAAAAAGGAGGCAAAAGGATATGAGACTTGGAGCATTAGAGGCAGGCGGAACAAAGATGGTTTGTGCCATAGGAAATGAAAACGGAGAAATTTTCGAGCGCGTTTCCATTCCCACCGAAACACCGGAAATCACCGTGCCGAAGCTGATCGAATACTTTAAGGATAAGGAAATTGAGGCGCTGGGAATCGGCTGCTTCGGCCCTATTGACTTAAACAGGAACTCAGAGACTTATGGCTACATCACCACCACTCCCAAGCTTGCGTGGGCCAATTATAACATTGTGGGAGTCTTGAAAGAAGCCCTTAAGATTCCGGTTGGATTTGATACGGATGTCAATGGATCTGCTCTGGGAGAAGCCACCTGGGGCATTACAAAAGGTCTTGAAAACAGCATGTATATTACAATCGGCACAGGTGTTGGAGCCGGGATCATCGCCAACGGAAAGCTGCTTCACGGCATGCTGCATCCCGAGGGCGGGCATTTGTTGCTGTCCAAGCATCCCGACGACAGCTATGAGGGAAAATGCCCTTATCACAGGACATGCCTGGAAGGCCTTGCCTCCGGACCTGCCATAGAAGCACGGTGGGGAAAGAAGGGCATAGAGCTGGCCGGTCAGAAGGAAGTATGGGAATTAGAGGCATATTACATCGCCCAGGCACTGGTGGATTATATTATGGTACTTTCTCCTCAACGGATTATTCTGGGGGGAGGCGTGATGCATCAGGAACATATGATGCCTTTGGTAAGAGAAGAAGTGAAGCGCCAGATGGCCGGATATATCAGGACAAAGGAGCTTGAGGACATAGAGCATTATATCGTCCTTCCCAGCTTAAATGATAATCAGGGCATCATGGGAGCCTTAAAATTGGCTGTCAATGAGTTTCAACTGGAAAATAGAGGTTAATTGCCAATTTTCTCCTAGTGAAATTCCATTTCCTGTATGTTATGATACATTTTGTAACAGAAATGTAATAATTACGTAACAAATAAGGAGGATATTACCATGAGAAAATTACCAGTATTCATTTTAGCAGCAGCAACCGCATTAACTGTAGCAGGTGTTCCTATGACCGCACAGGCAGCGACCTGCCCAGTGTCAACAGGTAATGGCTATAACCTTTCAAACTGCTTAGGACAGTCTGGGGATATTAACAGCATTTTAAGCAAGCTTGGCTGCAACAGCAGCAACGGTAATAGCTGCAGCAACGGTACGACCTGCACCAATGGTTCCACCTGCACCAACGGTTCTACCTGCACCAAGGGGGCTAGCTGTTCCGGCAGCACCTGTTCTACCAGCAAGAACAGCACCTGCTCCAGCGGTAAGAACAGCAGCTCCTGTTCTAAGACCAAGGCTGCAACCACAAACAGTGGCCGTCAGTGCAAGTCTTCCAACAGCTATTGGAGATAATTATTTTTACGTTTATTAATTGGTCGGGCCGTTTGTGTCCGGCCTTTTTTCTATATGGGAGAGTGCTTGGTTCCGGCATCAAAAAACAGCCATAAGGCCGGTTCCGGCTTGTGACTGTTTTTAGGAAAATCATTTACTTCCGTTGTTTACAATTTCCTCCAAAACATGGATCAAATCGTAAAGGGTGTTAATTTGTACGTTTCGTTCCAGGATCTCATTTTTTAAGTCAATGGAAAGAGTCTCAAATTTTGCCTGGACGGCAGGAGCTATATATGACATGTTCATCACCTCATTTTTATCATGCGCAGCCATGGAATGTATTATGCGTGAAAACTCTGGTTTTACATAAATTTTGTGGTGCAGGATCATACTATGGGTGAGGTGATTGAAATGAAAAACAGCGGACAGGAAAAGCTTTCCCAGAAAAAATCAAATGAAATGTATCACGGCACGGCAGAAAAAGGCAAGCCGGAAAATCAGAATCAGACCCATAATTCCCGTCGGGAAGGTATGGGACCGAATACAAAAAGAAAATCGGATTAATTTTTAAAGGGGTGGAAACCAAGATGCCGTGGCTTCCACCCCCTTGAGGTTTTATATTTATGATCGGGCGGTTTTACAGGACTTCTTATCAATAGCAGAGGAAAAGAAGAGACATAAACCAAAATGAGTTGTCTATCTTTGGTAAAGCGGCGGCTGAGAGTTGTCAATGCTTCTTTCTGCTGCTGCTCTGATAAGCCGTTCTGTAATATTAATATATGTGTTTACCCAAGTTTTGTGAACAAGCCGAAGGGATGGGCGGAAGCAGAGCAAAGGAGAACTTCCGCCCGAATGATGTTACATATATAATAACGGATAAAAGTCATTTTTGTGACGCGGATTAGGGAATTATTATATTTTTTTGCAATTTAAAGTCATATCTGCTATTTTCATTGAACCGGCAGGTAGACTGGGGGAACCATTCTTTATAAATATAGTCTGCAACCGGCTGCAAAGAGCCCTGTGGTCTGCAGGATGCAGAGAATTTCTGACACCGTAGCCTTAGATTGCCATGGAAGTTTGGGAATTATCATAAATTGTACAAACACTTTCCCGGTATTCCTGAGGTGTTTTGCCGCAAATGTTCTTAAAGACACGGTTGAAATAGCTCTGGCTGGAAAATCCTACGGCAAGAGCTATTTCCAGCATAGAATAAGTCTGATCACACAATAGAACCTGGCTGCGTTCCACACGAAGGCGGTTGATATATTGTGAAAAAGAACAACCCATTTCTTTTTTAAACAGACGGCATAAATAGGATGGATTCAGGTTTAAGTAATCAGCGGTCTCCTGCAGCGTTACATTGCCCCAGAGCTGGCTTTTAATAAAGCCTATACAGCGGTAAATCTGATAGGAATACCCCTGGTTTGTCTGAAACTCCATGTCCTGCTGTAAATGCTTTTGGGAAATCATCTGAAGCAGTGATATCAAATGCGGCACCACCGGGGCAGGCTTTAAGGGAAATATGGGATCTCCATCATTTTGTATATAGGGACCGAAAACAAATGTTCCCAGCTCCGGCATGGCTGGGTCTATATAGCAGGCTGTAAAGGACAGTTCAGCTTTTGATGTACCCATAATAGGACATGTGCTCATTTCACATTGCAGGGTAATATGATCCTGCTCCATTCCGGAATGAAGCAATTCACAAGCCTTGTATACTGTTTTACGCCATAAGGGATAGCAGCAAAGGCGGTTGGTGGGGCCGGCACATATCATAAGGCAGTTTTCAAACCGGTCAAATGCCCGAATTGCCAAATTGGTGCAGGCATTAAATTCTTCTAAAATTCTCTTAATGGTTTCCATGATTCCTCCGTATTTGCATTTCAAGGTCAATATAGTGAAAATTAGGTCAAAATTGTACAAACAGAAATGATCTGAATAAGTATACTACAATAGTTAGCTAAAACTAACTTCTACTTACTATTATAGTTATGGACTGGAAACTGTCAAGACTGGGGACTCGATGAAAAAATTTGTTTACATACTTGCAATTGTTGTTTTAGGCGTTATCTCTCTTTTTATCGGCGTAAAGGATATTACAATACAAAGCCTGTTTACTGCACCTGACCAGATGAAAATCATGGTTGTGAGCCGTATTCCAAGACTGATCAGCATTTTAGTGGCCGGAATGGGAATGGCCGTGTCAGGGGTGATCATGCAGATGCTGGCGTCAAACCGCTATATCTCGCCATCTACAGGCTCCACCACAGAATGGGCAAAATTAGGCGTGCTGACAGCCGTGTTATTGTTTCCCGGTGCAACTCCGGTTGTTAAAATGCTCATTGCTTTTGGCTCGGCTTTTCTGGGAACCATGTTGTTTCTGCGGCTTTTGCAGGCAATCAAGCTTAAGGATGCTGCATTGATTCCTCTTGTAGGAATACTCTTTGGAAACGTGGTGGGCGCAGTTACCACCTTCATCGCTTACCGCCATGACCTGATTCAAAATATAACCTCATGGATGCAGGGGAGCTTTACAATGGTGCTGCGGGGACGGTATGAGCTTCTGTATCTGGGTCTTCCCTTTTTGGCATTGGCAATGTTCTATGCCAGCCGCTTTACCGTGGTAGCTATGGGAAAAGACATTTCCAGCAATCTGGGTATTTCTTATTTTACAACGGTACAGGTGGGACTTTCCATTGTTGCGGTCATGACCTCGGTGGTTGTGGTGTCGGTGGGAGCAATTCCCTTTATCGGCATTGTAATACCAAACATTGTAAGGCTTTACTGCGGTGACAATCTGCGAAAGAGCATTGTAGATATTGCTTTGCTTGGCGGCCTGTTTTTGCTGGTGTGCGATATTATTTCCCGCCTGATTATTTTTCCTTTTGAAATCCCCATCAGCGTGACGGTAGGTGTTATGGGCTGCGGGCTGTTTCTGGCCCTGCTGGCAGGAAGGAGGGGTTATGAAGCTGCGTAAAGTTCTGTTTTTGCTTTTTCTGCTGACCCTTGTAGTTTCGCTTTTATACGTTGTCTGGGGATTGAACCCGGATAATGCTGGCTACAACGTTCCCAGACGTCTGGTCAAGCTGGCGGCTATTTTTGTCACAGGGGCTGCAATCGGTTATTCTACCATTGTATTCCAGACTGTGGTGGGCAACCGGATCCTGACTCCTGCCATCATGGGACTGGACAGCTTATATCTTTTTGTGCAGACATTGGTGGTATTTGCCATGGGCGCAAAACAGCTTGCCATGATGTCTGAAATAACAGACTTTTTCATCTCAGTCTGTATGATGGCGGGTTTCAGTCTGCTGCTTTACAGATTTGTATTCAAGAGAGAGAATGCGCGCCTGTTTGTCATTATTTTCATCGGCATGATGCTTGGCAGCCTGTTTTCCAGCCTTGCCACTTTTATGCAGGTCCTCATTGATCCTAATGAATTTATGGTTGTCCAGGCAAGGATGTTCGCAAGCTTTAATAATGTGAACACGTCTCTGCTGGGGATCGCCTCTGTCTTCATGGCATGTACAGCAGCCGTGGGAATACATAAAATTCACCGGCTGGATGTGCTGTCACTGGGGCGGGATATTGCGGTGAGCCTTGGTGTGGACTATGATCGTTCCGTCAAAAAATACCTGCTGATCGTGTCTGTCATGATTGCTGTTTCCACCGCCCTGGTGGGTCCCATCACCTTTTTGGGCCTGCTGGCCGCCAATCTTGCCAGACAACTGCTTGCCACCTATAAACACAGTATATTAATTCCCGGCGCGGTTCTGGTTGCAGGAACAGCCCTGGTGGGCGGACAGTTTATGGCTGAACGGATCTTTGCTTTAAGCACTCCTATCAGCGTAATCATTAACTTTATCGGCGGTATTTACTTTATTATTCTTTTGATTCGGGAGGGACGGATGTGATCGTAACAAAAAATATAGGAAAACGTTATGGCGAAAAGCAGGTTTTGGCGGGCATTGACACTGTGATTCAAAAGCATGCCGTTACAACCTTGATCGGTGCCAATGGAGCGGGGAAAAGCACGCTGCTTTCCGTGATTTCCCGCCTCATGCCCGGAGAAGGAGACGTCAGCATTGACGGACAGGCTATTTCATCTTTTAAAAGCAGTGAGCTTGCAAAAAAGCTGTCCACCCTGCGCCAGACCAACCATGTGGGCGTAAGGCTTACGGTGCGGGAGCTGGTGTCCTTTGGCAGATATCCCCATTCTCAGGCAAAGCTCACCGATGAGGACCGGCAGCTTGTGGAACAGGCAATCGGCTACATGGAAATGGAGCGCTATGGGGATACGTTTATTGATCAGCTTTCCGGCGGCGAGCGCCAGCGGGCGTTCATTGCCATGGTCATCGCCCAGGACACAGAGTACATTCTCCTTGATGAACCTCTTAACAATCTGGACATGAAGCACTCTGTTCAGATTATGGGGCTTTTGCGCACTCTCGTTGATGACCATGGAAAAACAGTTGTGCTGGTGCTGCATGATATCAATTTTGCGGCAGCTTATTCCGATTACATCATCTCACTGAAGGATGGTAAGCTGCTGAAAAACGGAACAGCAAAGGAGGTGATTACCTCTGAGGAATTAAAAAAAGTTTATGACATGGATTTTACCATCCATGAGGTAGACGGCATGCGTCTGTGCGCATATTTCAAATAGCTGTATTGGCCATTGGGCTGATCAAATAAAATGTGTAATCTTGAAAGGAGATTCATTTATGAAAACAAAATCAATTGCAATTTTACTGGGTCTTGCCATGACCGCATCCCTGACTGGCTGCGGAGGGACTGACTCCCCAAAGAATACTACCGCAGCTCCAAGCTCCCAGGCGGAAAGCAGTGCTGCGTCTGAAAGCACGGCACCAAAGGAGGTCACGGTAAAGCATGAGCTGGGTGAGACAACACTGGCAACGGAACCTGAGCGCATTGTGGTATTTGACTATGGCACCCTGGACGCACTGGATTATGCAGGGATTGACGTAGTGGGACTTGGCAAAGGCGGCAATCTGGCTGATCATTTAAGCAAATTTTCCGGGGAGGAATACAAGGTGGCAGGTTCCCTCCACGAACCTGACTTTGAAGTCGTGAACGAACTGAAGCCTGATTTGATCCTGATCAGCGCCAGGGCAGCAAAGTCCTATGAGGAGCTTTCCAAAATTGCGCCCACCGTATATATGACAATGCCGACCAACAATTATTTTGATAGTTTTCAGGCAAATCTGAATATCCTTTCTCAGATTTTTCCCTCCAAAGCCGATGTGTTTTCCAAGGCCATAGCTGAAATTGAGGTAAAAGTCAAAGAGGTTCATGAAAAAGTAACGGCTGAAAAATGGAATGCACTGGTAATCATGGCAAATGACAGCGAACTCAGCGTCTTCGGTCAAGGATCCCGTTTTTCCATTGTTTATGATGACTTTGGCTTCCAGGTAGCTGACCAGCAGGTTGACGACTCCACCCATGGCCAGACAGCCACGTTTGAATATCTGGCTGAAAAGAATCCGGATTATCTGTTTGTCATAGACCGTGGGGCAGCCACCGGCGCTGCCGAAGCCACCGGAGCAAAGAAGCTGTTGGATAACGAACTGATGAACGGCACAAAAGCGGCGGAAAATGATCGTATCGTTTATCTGGATTCTACCAACTGGTATGTTGTTTCCGGAGGCATTACGGCTACTAAGGCAATGGTTGATGAAGTGGCCGCCTCTCTGAAGTAAGTTTGTGAAAATCCGGTCAAAGCCGATATTCTGCATCACGTTGATAATAAAGCAGTGATGATGGTCTATTTCCATCAAAGTATGGATGTGCATCAAAATGCAGCCGTAAATACCAGGCCGCATACAGGCAATAACCTAATAAATGATGTTGCCATTGTTCTGCATGTAGCCTAGTACGTGTTCAATAATCACAAGAAATGCATCGCGAGAGAGAAATAAACGGATTCAGGGAAAAGCAAAAACACTGGAAATCTTCATATCAGCAGTTACGGAAAAAACCTCGTTTACAAATACGGGGTTTTTTCCGTGCACTCATATTAGAAGGACTTCCGGTGTTTTCTGTATTTCATTAAAAATAGAGGCAGCAGGACGCAGACCTGGGGAATTGACCGATAAAGCTTGTTGCTTATGCAGCTATTTGCTGTTTGTGCTGAATTTCAGCCTTCCTTTCCGTTTTTAAGCTGTAAAATCAGGGGATTTTATATCACGATCTCCAGTATAACTCTCAGACTGCCTGTCCCCCCATGAGTTTACACATCTTGTCTATCTGTCCCATATACTATAATGTAATATGGTAAGAAGGGAGTAAAGATAAATGAGTACTTTTAAATGTAAATGCAGATGTATTAAGAAGTGCGGCCGGGAACGTGACTGTGGCTGTGATCGCGACCGTGATTGTGACCGCGATTGTGACCGTGGTTGTGACCGTGGTTGTGACCATGATTATGACAATGATTGTGGATGTGATCATGACGATGACAACGAGTGGTTGAAACAAAAAATTAAAGAAGCCTACTGGAAAGGTTTTAGAGAAGGCTGTAAAAAATGCAGTCGCAAAGACAATGATTATGACGATTGCGATTGTGATAGATAGTCAGATAGTTAATATTAAAAGGCGGGCTTCCGGTATTAGGGGCCCGCTTTCTAAAGAACTATTTCCTTCAGAGGATCCATTCCCATGCCAGTTAGAGGGTGAAGCATTATCGCATTACAAACCGCCAGAAACTTCATATGAAGACTTCCCCTGGTGTATGGGATAGATAAGGTCCAGATATACAAGAAGAGGGTGACGCAGGCGCAGGATATGGAAAGGGCACTAACACCTACATCGTACGGGGTAATTTCCCTGTCTATGGTAAAAGTACCGCAGAACTGATTAATATAGGGGCTATATTGCGCGGCATTATAAACCAGAAGATTTACCGACTCTGCAAGATCATAACGGCGGTTCTCCCATGGATAGAGCCGGGTGACGGAATCATATGTTATACCTCAGATGATGTTATAGAAACATACTGCCTGAAACGCACCATAAAAGGAATTCATGCCATGATGGATATATTTGAGGCCCAAGGGACAAGGGAGAGGAAGGAGAGCTTTGGAACTTAGAGTCAGATCATACAGCTCGAAGGAAAAACAGCGATCATAAAGAAAAACAGCGATCATAAAGAAACCCGAGGAAGTAGTATCTGCCCGGATGACGGACTTGAAAGAATACACGGAAGCCACTAAATATGATCTGTTAAATCTGGTTACTCAAGACGAAAGCAGTTATGTGGCCCATACAGATCCCCCAGCAGGGACCCCGCTAACAAATAAGGCTATTGGCAGGTATTAGTTCATGGAACCAGTAAAGCTACGGCTGGAAGCGTAAGTACGGTAAAGCCGGAAGAAGTAACAACGGAGGTAAGTGCTGATGGTACAGTGAGCGTAAAAACAGCTACTTAGTAAATATCGGCATGGTTAAGGTCAGTGAAGGAATAACGGTGGGAACCGGAGGTGCCATTGACGTGAAAGCGGCTTTCACATGGGCCGCAGAGCTGGCTAATATTATAGCCGGAGAGGCAATTGCACAGGTTTTGGGTAAAGTATCAAAATTCATTGCTGTTACCACGGGATTGGATCAGAATGCTTTATTTAAAAATATGGTGACTAATATCAATGCAAACGATCGGAACAAGATCCCCACAGCGGCATTTATACATACTCTAACGGAGCGCATTGGCATGGGTACGGAGCTGACAGCAGTCGCCAATTTGACTGGGCACTTAATACACTAAATAGCAATTTATATGAATAGGTGGCGAATTTGATTTCCCTCTTTTCACTATGGGATCTATTTTTTACTTACTTTTTTACCTTGCTACTAGTAACGTACCAACCCATAATAACGACTTGGGATAACGAGTTTCTTCGATTCTTTATTAGCAAATTCCTTATGATGTACTAGCCGGTATAAAATTAACAGATGTGTACAATCAGACATATTCTATGGGTATAAAGAATTAAAGTTCTTTATAATGTTTCCACATATAAGCAAACAATTATAGAGGGGAAATTCATATGAGTAATTATATAGAGTCCAATGATAATCATTGTTCTAGTTGTCGTTGTTGTAGCTCAACAGGACCAACTGGGCCTAGGGGTTGTCAAGGACCTAGAGGCTGCCCAGGAGCTACTGGACCAACCGGGCCTAGAGGTTGCCCAGGGCCAACTGGGCCTAGGGGTTGTCCAGGGCCAACTGGGCCTACTGGCGCAACAGGACCTACTGGCGCAACAGGACCTACTGGCGCAACAGGACCTACCGGCGCAACAGGACCTACTGGCGCAACAGGACCTATTGGCGCAACAGGACCTATTGGCGCAACAGGACCTATTGGTGCAACAGGGCCTATTGGCGCAACAGGACCTATCGGCGCAACAGGACCTATTGGTGCAACAGGACCTATTGGTGCAACAGGGCCTATTGGTGCAACAGGACCTACAGGACCTATAGGCCTCACCGGCCCCATCGGCCCCACCGGAGATACCGGGCCGACCGGACCTACTGGCGCAACAGGACCTACAGGACCTATAGGCCTCACCGGATCCACTGGGCCAACCGGACCTTCTGGTGCAACAGGCCCAACGGGTCCAACAGGAGCAACCGGTCTAAGCAATCTGCTCAACTTAGTTGATGGAGAGACCAATGGATCGGTGAAGGGAATCCACACAGGTGGCGGATGCGATGGCACAGCGGGTTCCGCTCTGGGGACTGATGCTGTCGCCTTAAACACAAACACAGTTGCCAGTGGGGATTCTTCGCTTGCTATCGGGATAGGAACCATTGCCAGCGGTACTGCTGCATTTTCTCAAGGAGAGTGTACTGTAGCCAGCGGAGCGAATGCTGTGGCGGAAGGCTACAATACGATAGCATCAGGAGACGATTCTCATGGGGAAGGTAGAGAAAGCACAGCGGGAGGTGAAGGCTCTCATGCCGAAGGCATCTTAACTGAGGCCTCCGAGTTTGCCTCTCATGCGGAGGGGAGTGAAACATTGGCGTCAGGCCTCGTCTCTCATGCCGAGGGAAGTGAAACATTGGCGTCAGGCGATGGCTCTCATGCCGAGGGAAGTCTTACTACCGCTTCCGGGACTGTATCCCATGCCGAGGGATTCTCTACAACTGCCGCAGGAGACAACTCGCACGCAGAGGGCAGCGAAACCACGGCAGAAGGCGACGGCTCTCATGCAGAAGGCTGCTCGACTACCGCTTCTGGGACTTGCTCGCACGCGGAAGGCGCCCAAAGTACGGCGGAAGGCGATGTCTCCCATGGGGAAGGTTTCTTAACTACAGCTTCCGGTGTTGTCTCCCATGCCGAGGGAAACCGCACAACAGCCAGCGAATTCGCTGCCCATGCCGAGGGAAGCAGCACAATAGCTAGCGGAATTTCTTCGCATGCCGGGGGAGATGAAACGATCGCACAAGGTCTAGCACAGATGGCAATCGGTAGAGACAACATCGCATCGGGGAATCCATTTAGCTCTGGTCCTACGGACAACGCCTTTATCATCGGAAACGGTACGACTGCGACCAGAAGCAACGCATTCCGCGTGCAGTTTAACGGTGATGTCCACAGCGCTTCCGGCATCTATGTCAGTGGTGCAGACTATGCGGAAATGTTTGAATGGCAGGACGGCAACCCCCAAAATGAGGACCGCAGGGGTTATTTTGTCACGCTTGATGGTAAATATATCTGCAAGGCGACCGCAGCAGATCAATATATCCTGGGGATAGTCTCTTCCACGCCGTCTATATTGGGGGATTCCCAAAGCATGGCCTGGCAGGGGATGTATTTGAAGGACGAATGGGGCAAAGTCATCTACGAATGGGTCAATGAGCAGAGAGAGTTCACAGTCATCGACCCTGCAACTCACGAAAAGCAGGCACAAACCAAGACTGTACGAGTACAGCGACCAAAGCTGAATCCCGCTTACAACCCAAGTCTGGTCTACACGCCTCGTACAGAGCGCAGCGAATGGGCTGCGATCGGCATGATGGGCAAGCTGCGTGTCCGTGACGACGGCACCTGTAAGACTAACGGATCCTGTAGGCCAAATACCGAGGGAATCGCCACTGCCAGCTCGCAAGGCTACCGTGTATTGGAACGGTTGGATTCCAACAAAGTGCTTATTTTACTTGACGGACCCAAAGCAAAATAACAGCAGCTTCCTTTTAAAATGTTCAACAGTTATTAAACCCCGAAGCGATGATATTACCGCTTCGGGGTTTGCAAAAAGTCAAGGGTATTTCTGCCGCACCTGTAAAGACCAGTCAAAAACAGCTTGTACAAAGCACTCTATCAAGCATAACAGACTGGAATCGGCTATACTCTATGCGGTTCAACAACAGGTATATATGGCCGTTCATTACTCTAATACAATTGCCTTTATCAATAAAGCTCTTTTAATTAAAAGCCAATCTGCAAAATTGCAAAGTATTTTAGAGCAGAAAGAAAAAGAGCTTGCTAAAATTACACGGTATAAGCAAGCCAATGCCATTAAGTTAAGCGATGGGGAAAATTATAGCAATGATTTAAGGCGAGCTTCCGGGCCGCCTCTGATGTTGTCAATGCAATGACTAGAATTTGACAACCGTGTATGGATTTTGATAAAAACAGCAATTAACTTAATTACAATTCAACTTTTCTCCATAAAACAAAAGAGGTTCCCCCTCTGACCATAAATTAACCGGGGAAACCTCAAACGCCATCAAAAGGCGGTAAGATTATTAATCCTTATATACTATTGAATAATAAAGAATTATTTGTTTATTACCACAAGGGCATGTACAGCCTAAAAAAACTGTATTCTCTTGGTTGAAACAAAAACCCAAAAGGCGTCCGAAAAGGTTGACTAAGAACAAGAAAAAATTTAATTCTCTCTCTAACTCGCTTGAGCTGCAATAAGTGAAAACTTGAGCATACCATAGTTTACATGGCCCTCTAGAATTGTCACTATATCTAGGGATGTCCCAATCAATTTTAAAATTTCTTCTGAGTATTTCCCTTTTTTCGTCATCTGATTTTCCTTCTATAGATTTTAATACTTCTTCTTTCAATTCTTCTAATACTTTTCCCTGTGTTTTCATAACAATATTGCGCCCCTTAAATATTTACTTACAATATAATAATATTCAATATAATTCTTTTTGACACAAGCCCTGGTCCATAGACTTTGTATTGCAGGGATAGTGTAGGGGCTGCGAGGGGGTCAAGGGTTGTCTAACGGCGTATCGGCTTCGCCTTACCTCTTATAATACCGTTCGGATCATCGTGTTTTTTTGTATTCCGTTTTTTCTTTTTAGTTCTCTCCTGGCGTCATGAAAAATCTGCACACATTATTATTGGCAGCACAGTTTTCAATATCAGCTTTATAGTGAGGTCATTTATTTATATTTTACACAAGGCTGCATTTTCCTGTCATTTGACATCACCTTCACTTTTAAGAAGATTATAAAAACGTATGTTCGCAAAGCCAAAAGGGATTTTTTTGGAATTAAAAGTATAAAAAGAGGGCATCCTGCATCCCGGGTACAAAATGCATTTTATCTGTTTTTATGTGCAATATTTCGTGTGATATCGTGTTGTATTTATAAGTATATATGTGCCTTATTAAGCCAATCATAGCAAAATCAAATATACAAAAAACCCTAGCATTTACAAGGATTTCTTGTATTGCCAGGGGTTAATAAAAATGGAGACAACAGGACTCGAACCTGCGACCCTCTACACGTCAAGCAGATGCTCTCCCAACTGAGCTATGTCTCCATAAAGGCATTGTAACTGAAAACCTAAAAAAAGGCAAGAAGAATTTTTCCATAAATTTGAAGCCTTTACAACAGCCAATCTCTGCTGTCACACCTGCTTTGAAGTCCTGAAAAGAACTTAGAAATATGGACCCCATCCATGAGTGCATGATTCACCAGAACCGATACAGGGATCTTTAAGCATCCTTCTGAGGCATAATACTTTCCCCAGGTAATACGGGGATTGCTGTCCGCAGGCATTGGGACCGGTTGAATGATGGAAGTATAGCTCACCCAGGGAATGCTGGAAAAGAAAAAGCGCTGATCCTCATCATCCCCGTCTTCAAGGCTCTGGCTTTGCCTGGCCATTTCCTGCTGCTGCTTTGAATCCTTTAGAAAGTCATCAAAGGGCAGCCGGTCATCTGCGGTACAATAACAATAGCTTTCATTTTCCAGTGCCAGAGTATAGGAAGAAATGCAATGGTCATATTCTATGATCCCGTTTCCTTTAAGACGGCGGCGGAATTCCGGGATGGAGTTAGCTGTCTGAGCTGTCGCGTAAAGGAAGGTCAGATAAAAGGGCAGCTCCTTTTCTTTGAGACAGTTCATGAAGTATGTAATGTCCAGATTTACGGTCATACCTACATATGGGTAAGCGAGATTGCGAAAAAGGTCAAACTGCTTCTTCCGTGGATAATGTTCCATGTCAAGATCATGACAACTCATAAAACACACCTCCTGAACTAATTTAAATCAATTATGCGTAAGGCCCCAGGGAGAGGTCTCAGACAAGCTGCGCAATTGAAATACAAAAAAATACCGGAAGCCTTACAATTATAAGGAAAACCGGTATCTTTAGCTATTTGTCAATCGGAGTAACAGGATTTGAACCTGCGACCTCTCGGCCCCCAGCCGAGCGCGCTACCAAGCTACGCCATACTCCGTTTCCTTGACACATATGGTATTATAGCAGAAAGTTTCGGATTGGTAAAGTATATTTCTTGAAAAATTTTCAAATTTAAGATATTATGGTAAAGAAAGATTATTTTAGAAAGAAAAACAGGTGAATATAGATGAAACCGATCGTAAGCTTTGATGTAGACATGACATTGCTGGACCATAAGGACTGGGCCATACCTGCCAGTGCTTTAGAAACTATTGAAAAGCTGAGAGAAAATTATACAATCGTTCTGGCAACGGGCAGAGATATGGATTCCGTTTTCAGCACCGGGATCCGGGATTTGGTAAGACCGGACGCGATCATACATCTCAATGGGACAAAGGTGACTGTGGGGGATACTGTGATTTATGAACATACCTTTGACAAGGTGCTGCTGGGAAAGATTCTTGCTTATGCAGAGAAAACTCCGTACAGCGTGGGCACCACCGTGGGGGACCGGGATTATTATGTTCACCCGGAGGTAGTAAAATGCCATGATACAAATCTTTGGGGAGAATGCGGAAGAAGATTTGAGGATCCAGGAAGGCTTGTGGAGCTGGAAGTGCGGACTATGGCTTATATTGGAGATGAAGCTGGCGCAAAGGCCATGGAAGAGGAATTTCCGGAGATCCATGTACATATGTTTGCTGATAGGCGGGGAGCAGATGTAGTGGAACGGAAGGCCTCAAAAGCCATGGGTCTGGTAAGGCTCTGTGACTATTTCAGGGTCCCCCTTACAGAGACTGTAGCTTTTGGCGACAGCATGAATGATTACGACATTATAAAGATTGCAGGCAGGGGAATTGCCATGGGCAATGCCATGGCTGAGCTGAAAAAGGCGGCTGATTATGTTACGGATCCCATTGATCAGGAAGGAATTAAAAACGCCTGCCTGCATTTTGGAATGATCCGGCAGGAGGCGTAAGTGGCAGAACATTATGACATTATTGTGATCGGCGGCGGGCCGGGAGGATATACGGCGGCTTTAAAAGCAGCCGGTCTGGGGCTTAAGACCGCCATTGTGGAGAAGGAGAAGCTGGGAGGAACCTGCATCAACAAGGGCTGCATTCCCACAAAGGCCCTGCTCCATGCCTCCAGTATTTTTGAGGCTCTTCAAAACAGCGATGAGTTTGGGGTATCCACGGATTTTATTTCTTTTGATTTTAAAAAGATGCAGAATTATAAAAAACGTTCCGTAAGGGCGTATCGTAAGGAAATAGAAGAGCTTGTTAAGGCAGCCGGAGTATCCGTGATCGGGGGGACGGCAACCATACGCCGGGGGCGTACCGTGGAGGTGAACAGCCCGGAAGGCAAGGATTATTATGAAGCAGATCATATCATCATTGCTGCCGGAGCCAGGCCGGTAATACCAAAGATCTCGGGAGTGGACCTTCCAGGGGTATTGACCAGCGACCGGCTGCTGGCTTCTGATACGTGGAATTACGACCGGCTTACCATTATTGGCGGCGGAGTGATCGGGGTGGAATTTGCCACCATTTTCAGCGCTCTCTGTTCCCATGTGACCATACTGGAAAGTGAAGCCCATTTATTGGGGCCAATGGATTCTGAGGTTTCCCAGGCTCTGGAAGAGGAGCTTAAAAGAAAAGGAATTGGGATACACTGCAGGGCAAAGGTTAAGGAAATTCGGGAAGAATCCAATCAGGGACTGGTATGTATTTTTGAAGTGAATGGAGAGGAACAGACCATCCGCTCAGGACAGGTCCTTATGGCAGCGGGGCGTGCTCCCTGCCTGGAGGGGCTTATGGGGCAGGACATAGATCTTGAGATGGAGAATGGTCATTTAAAGGTGGATTCGGAATTCAGGACCAGTGAACCGGGGATTTACGCCATTGGCGACGTGGCGGCTCATACCAAGCTGGCCCATGTGGCGGCGGCACAGGGAACCTATGTGGTAGAAAAGATCGGGGGAGTTGGGCATACCATCCGGCTTTCCGTGGTGCCAAACGGCATGTTCGTCAAGCTGCCTGTGGTACCAAGCTGCATTTACACGGAACCGGAAATCGCTTCCGTAGGGCTTACCAGGGAGGCTGCCAGGGCCTGCAGTATGAAAGTGAGATGCGGCCGTTATTCCATGAACGGAAACGGGAAATCCATTATAACCAGAGAGCAGAACGGGTTTATCCATCTGGTGTTTGAGGAATATTCCGGCACTCTTGTAGGAGCCCAGATCGTATGCCCCAGGGCAACGGATATGATCAGCGAGATGGCAACGGCCATTGCAAACGGCCTGACGGCTGAACAGCTTATGCTGGCCATGCGTGCCCACCCCACCTACAGCGAAGGGATCGGGGCGGCCATAGAGAATTATTTTGAAACCAAAGGAGAGACAAAACAATGATTCAGGAAAGACTGGAACAATTAAGAAATTTAATGGCAGAGCACCATATGGATGCTTACATGATTCCAACCTCGGATTTTCATGAATCCGAGTATGTGGGAGAATATTTTAAATGCAGAGAATTTATGACCGGATTCAGCGGGTCAGCAGGTACGGCTGTGATCACCAGAGACGGGGCCGGTCTGTGGACCGACGGCCGCTATTTTGTACAGGCCGGAAGGCAGCTTGACGGAACAGGAATCACCCTGCAGAAAATGGGACAGCCGGGAGTTCCCGAAATTGGGGAATATCTGGAGCAGGTTCTTCCGGAAGGCGGCTGCCTGGGATTTGACGGACGGGTGGTAAACTGCCAGTTGGGGCAGGACTTAGAAAAACTCCTGGCGGAAAAGAATGTGACTTTGGCCTATCAAAATGACCTGGTAGATATAATATGGAAGGAACGGACACCGCTGTCTGCGGAACCGGTCTGGATCCTGGAGGAGAAGTATGGGGGAAAATCTTCTGCGCAGAAAATAGAAGAATTGAGAAGCCAGATGAAAAAGGAAAAGGCTACCGTTCATATCCTTACTACTTTAGATGACATTGCATGGCTTTTAAATATCCGGGGAAATGACGTGGTATGCAATCCGGTCGTGCTTTCCTATGCCATGATAACTTTGGACCGTTTTTATCTTTTCATCAATGAAAAGGTATTAAAGGATGAAGTGAAAGCCTATTTAAAGGGCCTTTCCGTAACGGTATGCCCTTACAATGACATTTACACGGCAGTCCTGCAGTTAAGAAACCAGAAGGTTCTTTTAGAAACGGCCAGGACCAATTATGCCATTGTAAAAAATCTTGACGGCTCCAACCGGATCATTGATAAAATGAACCCCACCGTCCTTTCAAAGGCCATGAAAAACCCGGTGGAAGTGGAAAATATGAAAAAGGCTCACATCAAGGATGGAGTAGCCATGGTAAAATTCATCCGCTGGATAAAGCAGAATGTGGGAAAGGAAACTATCACAGAGGTCAGCGCCCAGGAGTACTTAGATGATCTGCGTTCCCAGCAGGAGGGAAATCTGGGATTGAGCTTTGATACCATTTCCGCCTACGGCTCCAATGCGGCCATGTGCCATTATAAGGCCACTGGGGAAAGCGATGTGAAGATAGAGCCTAAGGGACTTTATCTGGTGGATTCAGGCGGACAGTATTATGAAGGAACTACTGATGTGACAAGAACCATTGCAGTAGGGCCTCTGACAGAGACAGAGAGAGAGCATTTCACTCTTACCGTCATCAGCATGCTGCGCCTGGGAGCGGTAAAATTCCTTTATGGCTGCAGAGGGCTGACTCTGGATTATGTGGCAAGAGAACCATTCTGGAGCCGGGGAATTAATTTTGACCATGGAACCGGTCATGGAGTAGGGTATTTGTTAAATGTCCATGAGCGCCCCAATGGGATCCGGTGGCGTATGGTACCGGAACGTCAGGATAACTGTATCTTAGAGGAAGGTATGATTACTTCCGATGAACCTGGAGTATATATAGAGGGCAGCCATGGCGTCCGCACGGAAAACCTGATCGTGTGCAAAAAGGCCGAAAAGAATGAGTACGGACAGTTTATGGAATTTGAATACCTGACCATGGTTCCCATTGATCTGGAAGCCATTGATAAGTCCATTATGACAGAGCGGGATGTGGAGCTGTTAAATGATTATCATAAGGCTGTCTATGAAGCACTTTCTCCGTATCTTACAGAGGAAGAAGCTTTGTGGCTGAAAGAGAAAACGAGAGCCGTTTAACCGGTAAAACAGGCAGGACCGTAAATTATGGTTCTGCCTGTTTTTGATTGTCCGCATTTACTTTTAGCCGCAGCAATATGGGGAAAACCGCTTCCAAATCTTCTTTGGTCAAGTCTTTCATTAGTGCAGCGGCCTCCCTTAGAAGATTCTGTTCTTTTATTTCCGTATTAAAAAATTCTATGGGAGTAATTTCAAGATAATCGCAGATTTCAAAAAATTGTTTCATAGATGGCATGGAACGTCCTGAAGAAATTCCCTGGATATAGCTCTTGTTTTTTCCTAGATCCAGGCTCATTTGATATTCGGAAATATCTTTTTTCAGGCGAAGCTCCGTGATTCTATTCCTGACAAACTGTACATCCAACATTATCACCTCTAGGTTAATCATAAAGGATATTCTATGCGGATGCTACGTATTATATGCGTAATAATGGCTGAAAAATTGGTTGCATATACGGATGAAAAGCGTTATCATATACCATATACGAATGGAAAAGATGCGGAATGAGGGATTCCAGCAGGTACAGGGGGAAGGATCATGACAGGGAATTCAGGAAGACGGTTCGAGGAATGGAATACGGTAAACGAGCATGAGTTCTTCCGTTTTAGTGAGACGGAGCAAATGTACAGAAACATGAGTCTTTTTAAAGATACGGTTTTATTTGAGTATTATTATATGGATGGAAGGCTATATTTGTCACCAAATGCCAGGGGACAGATCGATTTGAGGACTTTTGGGCGGATTCTTGTAAAGCATAAGGATAATCCTCCCAAAGGCGGAGAGATCCGTTCCTTTGAGTTTTGCCTTGGAAAAAGAGGAGAACCATACCACTGGTGTAGCTGCAGGATTACCGCTCAATGGGAGGCTGGAACAGGGAGTCCCCTCAAGCTTATTGGAAAACTTCAGGATATTACTGGGCTGAAGGCCAGGGAAGAGCAGCTTTTGCTTCAATCTTTAAAGGATGGCCTCACCGGCTTATACAATAAAATGGCCTTTGAATACCGGGTAGAGGAAAAATTAAAGGACGGCGGCTGGGGTTGGCTCTGCATGATTGATATTGATAATTTTAAGGAAATCAATGACTGCTTCGGCCACCTGGCCGGAGACCGGATCCTGATGCAGGTAGGCGGAATGCTCTGTGATATTTATCCGGAACCGGATCTGGTGGGAAGGGTAGGCGGAGATGAGTTCGTTGTTTTCACAGAAGAGGGTAACGTCCGGGAAAGGGCGGAGAATCTTTTGAATAGGGTAGAAGAGATAATACCGGAAGAAAGGGGACACCTTTCCATCAGCATTGGAATCGTTCCCAGTACGGGAAAGCAGGGAGAGGATTACCAAAAGTTATTTTCCAGGGCAGACCGGGCCATGTATCAAGCAAAACAGTCTGGAAAAAACCGGATTGCTGTTTTTTATGAGGATTGACGGTGTTTGGTTTAGGGCGGAAGCTTGGATAAAGGGAAAAATGGAAAAAGTTAATGGGGCAGGAGATATGGATCCTGTCCCATTTTGGTTTGTGTGCCAGGCATGGCACTAATCTAGCTGGTGAAAGTCCAGTCACGGGTATTTACCGCCAAGTGTAGTGAACTACAA
>NZ_BRYH01000060.1:0-2293 GCF_054772055.1 Lacrimispora brassicae
TTAGAAGACAAGTCTTCAGCTAGGCTTTCGTTTCGTCATAGGCCAGCAGAGAGCGCAGGCCGATCTCCATATTAATCTTATTCTTGACATCCAACATCACCACATGTTCCGCTTCTAAGTTTCCAATTTTCCGCTGTTTCAAGACAATGTCATCCGTATCTCCATAGAAACGGATGTGTTTTTCTAACCGACGCTCCAGTGTGTCCAGGCGATCCACAATGACGGAACGAAGATAGAGCAGTTCCAATTCTCCAAGATCCATGGCATACCTCCAAGTTACATCCGTGCAGGTGGGCCCCCCGGCGATGCTCCCACCTGCCGTCCACAGTTAACGAAACCCAAACAGGTACACAGGCGAACAAGGAAAAAGCCGGGTAATTGAATCATATCGTTATACGCCCAGGACTGAAAAAGGAGCGATATACCACAAAAAGCAGATACAGCACAAGCACAAAAAGTATAGCCTTAACCGCTATGTAAGTTCTATATTCCGTAGAATCTATTTCATATTCAGTTACATCCGTTGCATAAAACAATCCATATGAAAGAGATTGATTCATTGTATTAGAAGTTGCTCTTGTGTACGTAGTCTGGTAAGAGTTATAGCCAGATTGCAAAACCGGAACGGGGCCAGCCGTACCAATCACCGTATTTAGTGTAAAAAGCCGATAATTATAATCAGATTGATCAAACGTATCTGTATAAAATAAACGCCCTACAACCCGCCACAAGTTAGGATCAGAAGATACGCAATACAAAGCACCATCAGACGGATCACGCCAAATGTATTGCTGCATATCAGCCGAAATAACGAACTTACAAGACTGCCCCTTAAAAGTACCAGTATAAACCACGACATTCCGGTCAAAGAATGAACCAGAAGCACCAAAAGGAACGATCTCAGTAAAAGGCTCCACTTCATCCAAAATCACCGATTCTACTACATCCGGCACCGCACTGGAAGGAGTGGCAGGAGAGAGTAGATCCCGGATCTCAATCACAGCATCATAAATATCACCCAACCGACCGGATGCAGCTTCTTCATCAGCGCTCTGATCGGCATCGGAAGGACTGGCAGGAAGAATCTCATCCATGACTTCCGTCCACTGGTCAAAATCATCCAGATCAGGCACTTCTACAGCATCAGACGGTTCATCACTCGCCCAAAAATCCGGGGAATCACCCGGGAGAATCTCAAAGTCATCCGCAAAAGCCGATACGCAGTATAGAGCATTGAACAATAAACATAAAACTCCAACATATAAAAACCTCCTCATCATATACGAACCTCACCCTTAAAAGCCATTCCCAGGAACAACGTCACAACACGCTGGCCAATGGCAAAAACAACCGCATAAGGCATAGCAAGCTTAACCACATCAGCAAACAAATCAATGGCATTCTGCATCCACTCACCCCCAATCTTTCCGATAACGGCTCATGACAGCATAAGTATCATAACTATCATACAAATCAGGACTATGGAACCAAAAAAACTTCTTAATACTACTGCAAATAATCTCGCCATTCTTTCCCTCAGTCGCTCGTTTCGCATCAATAAGTGAATTGATCTGAATACACTTAAACAATGTCTGACAAGCCACCGCATAGCGAAACTGCTCACGAAAGGGTTTCGCAATCCGGTTGAACACCTGGGAAGTGCCTACGATGTGTTTCCTCTGCTTTCTTTGCTGTGAGACCACTGTAAAAATGTTACTATCCATCTTTTTGCTTTCCAGCGAGTTAAATTCCAGGTGGATTTCATCAAGAAGAAAAATCACCCCGGCATACCCGTTATTGACATCCGTAAAGCAGTGCACACCGTCCCAGGGAATCACCTCAATCCCTTCTGGAAGCTTAAGGGTCATGTTACTGCACACCTTTACAGAAGGATACCGCTCACAAAGTTGCTGAACGTACTGAACAGCAGATATTGTTTTCCCGGCTCCCTGCATCCCACAAAAGACGATGATCCCTTCCGGATCAAAGAATTCCGGATGCAGTTTCCGAAACTCTTTATTGTACTTAATTACCTTAAACACGTTAAACGGGTCTAATGACCCCATATACCACTTAAACGACATATAAACCTCCTAACGAAAAATGGGAGCGGATCACCGCCCCCAAAAGGAAACTACATGGAAACTTTTCCCTTGCGGAAAGCAGCCATAAGAGTACGTACCGCCTTGCGACCGCCCCACCACATGAACACCAGGCCGATCCCGGCAGCGATTGCAGTAGCAATCACTCCAACAACAGTGGATACGGAAATCTGACCAGTCATGGCCGTAAT
>NZ_BRYH01000061.1:0-1352 GCF_054772055.1 Lacrimispora brassicae
TTAGTTCTGCATAAGGTTCTGGACACCTTTGGATGTAATTTTGGAATCTACCGGAAATCCAATTACTATGTCATTTATGGGGAGATAGAGATTACCCGGTTAAATGAACAGTTTGAAAAGGTATGGGCTTTTTCGGGAGGGGATATTTTTGTAAGCCAAAATGAGAGGTGTCCTTTTGAACTGGAAGATGATAAAATAAAGCTTAATGATTGGAATGGAAATTACTATGAGATTGACTTAAATGGAAATCTGATTTTGATGCGATAGGAGGAAAAATGGGATACAGTTTTTTAGATTTAGCAAAAGAAGTATTGGATTATGAAAATATACCACTGTCAGTAGAGGAAATGTGGGAGGCAGGAAAGAAACATGCGTTATTAGGAAAATTGTCCTCATCCGGTAAAACCCCTATCCGTACATTGTCAGCCAGGTTATATGTAGATATTAAAAATAACGAAAATTCTATTTTCACCCAAGTAAGCAAACGTCCGGCAAAATTCTTCCTGAAAAACCAGGCAGCAGGACTACAGGAGTACGAAGAGCAGCAGGAACAGCCAAGTAAGAAATTGAAATATTCAGAACGGGATTTACATATACTTCTTTCCAGTTTTGTCAATTCTGATGAACATTTCAAGTGCTCTACCAAGACCATCTACCATGAGGTCTCCAAACGTGAAAAAAGCGGAAAGAACAAATGGCTACACCCGGATATCGTTGGAGTACACTTTCCTTTTGAATCATATACAGAGAATACGCTCAAGTTATTTGACATCTTAAAAGTGAATCCTTATAAACTGTATTCTTTTGAGATGAAAATCAGTATTAATCTTGCTACCCTCCGGGAATATTATTTTCAGGCAGTGTCCAATTCCAGTTGGGCGCATGAAGGGTATCTGGTAGCACTACATATTGCGGACGATCCGGAATTAATAGATGAAATGTGCCGTTTAAACAACGCATTTGGAATTGGTGTAATCCGGTTGGACGCAGTGCATTTTATGCAAAGTGAAATTCTGTTCTCGGCAAAGGAGAAGGAGTCCCTTGACTGGGATACTATAAACCGACTTGTGGATAGTAACCCGGATTTCAAAAAGTTTCTGGATGATTTAATGGAAGATATCAAAATAGGCAAAGTTAAAAGCAAGTATGATGATGCCTGTCTTGAAGAGGAACAGATGTATCAGTACGCATTAAAATGCGGTATTTTGTCTTAAGTTTCTAATTGTAACATTTCTAATCATAAATCGTAACCCTGATTGTCGGTTAAATGCTAACCGTCGATCAGGGATTTTTATTTCAACATTTTTTCAAAAACCCCCTTATCAAAAAAAAAATATGTCAATTAACAAGTT